>JAAZXX010000204.1:0-4516 GCA_014239995.1 Verrucomicrobiia bacterium | reverse complement strand
GAATCCTGGGAACCTCGTCTCAAGCTTCTGCTCGCCGAAGCATTGGTTACCGAGCAGGATCTTGACTTCATTCGTGCGGGGAATCCTAGCAGGGCCAGCGTCATCGCCCCATCAGAATGGTTGTATTGGAACGTGCACGTGGATGGTTTGGAATACACCCATGACCTGATTGTGGAGCGAGAAGGAGTTTTCAAGGAATGCGTGGCAGCGATCCGTATGGCCAAGCTGATTGGCTATCAGGTTGCCACCAACACGACCGTCTATAAGGAGACCGAGGTGGAGGAACTGGAGGATATGTTTGCCTACCTGTCTTCGCTTGAGGTCGATGGTCACACGATCTCTCCCGGCTATGATTATGATGCCGCCAAGCGCGACATGATGCAGCGTCTGGGCAAGCAGCCGGAAGATTTTTTCCTGACCCGCGAGATGACGCGTGAGAAGTTTGCGCGTATCGAGGAATGGGGGCAGCGGTTCACTATTTTTGGAACACCGGTTTACCAGGAGTTTCTTGCCGGAAAACGCGAACTGCGGTGTTCCGCATGGGCCATTCCCACCCGCAATATCCAGGGGTGGAAAGCACCCTGCTATCTCATGACGGACGGGCACTACGGGGCCTATCAGGAGATGTTGGAGAAGGTGGATTGGGACCAATATGGTGTCGTCGATGGAGAGGTCCGCGATCCGAGGTGTGAAAACTGCATGGTTCATTGTGGATATGATCCCAGTGGTGCCCTTGGCGTAGATGCTCAAAACGGTGATACCTGGAAGAATATCCGCTACAATTTCGGCCCTAAACCCCAACCCTGCCTCGAAGGAGGCAAGGTGGATGCATTCAACGGCTGCTCCGTACAGCGAGGGCATCTTTCCAGGAAAGGTTCCTCGACGATCCCCATGCCGCGCGGTGAGCAGAGTGCTGTGTGCGAACCCCCCTTTTTTTAAAAACCAAGAGCTAGACCTGAAAACCAATACGACTGACTTTTCCCATTCAAAAAATGCCAAGAGGACGTAAAGCAACCAAGACTAAACGAACCCTACTCAACACCAAATATGATGCGAACAATATTGTTCTCGACAAGACATACGGAGCGTATGCCGATCTGAGGCGTGAACTCTCCGATTCCAAAACGGACTTGGCGGAACGCTCTGAATTGCTGGATCAATTTGCTGCCTGTAACGATTCCCAACGCGCCTTTCTTATCCTCGACGATTACTTCGAGCGTCTGGCCTTGAGTCGACGCGATTTCGTGGGGCCGGATTGGTGGGAACGGATGCTCGAGACCACCGGGCGCGAGCGCCTGGAGGAAACAGCACTGTTATTCCTGCGAGCCAAGCGACCGCTTCCAACCGAGTTGACGACCTATGCCAATTTTGATCGATTGGCACAGGTTGAGGAAGCGGAGAAGGATCAGGAACTCCTCGGCCATCTTGAGCACTGGATGCTTCCGCCCGTGGTGGGACATCTCGATGCTCCCAGGGCGGGTATACGCGCTGTTTGCGAGTTGAAACCCGTTTCAGAAGGCTCCCCCGTGGTTGAGTTGTGTGTGCGGCTTGCCCTCTCACGACCAAGGAGTGGGGAACGTTTCAGGGCACTTGGCGAGATCAAGGATCTGACCAACCGTTCCTCCCACGAAAAAGAACTTTTTTCACCAGACGACTGGGCCTTCATTGAATGGATCGATGCCACCTATCCGGAGGTGGACGATGATCTTGATGCGTTTGCCCTCAAGGGGGCCGAGCTGTTGCGGTGGCTTGCCAAGTGGGGCAAGGAAGAGCGGCTTGAACTCGATGGGCGGGGTCGGAGTCTGGTTTTCTCGGGAGGGGTTGCTGAGTTGAGACCTGCACTCCAGAAGGACGGTAAAATCCTGGGTCTGCTTCCTGAACTGCACATGGCGGATGGTCGGCAGATGGCCTTTCATGAAGGTTGTTATGTCGTGGGGGAACCCTCGATGGCGGTGATTGACCACGAGTTTTACCTGCTGCGCCATGCACCGCATGAAATGCTGCTCAAACGTTGGGGCCTGCAGGTGGCCATACCTGTCCAGAAGCTCAGTCATCGTTTACTGACGCATCTCAGGAAAACCAGCAGCAACGGCGAAGAGAATTTATGGAATGAACTTTGCCTTTCCCACAAGGCTGCACCTCAATTTGTCTTTGAATTGGAAAACGACACGGTACGCCTGCATCTCAAGGCGATCAGCGAGGTCGATCAGAGTTCATGGTATTGGAATGGCCACGAGTGGCAGAAAGAGCTAGCCAACGGGGTCCGCCTGGGACAGGCCGAACTGCTCGATGATCCAAGAGTGGATGCAGCGACGCAGTGGCTGCGTCGACTGGATTGGTTCACCCCTGAGCCGGGCCTTTGGATTGGTGATGCCACCGAGAATTTTCTCATCGGCTTGTCGCAGGTGTGGCCGGACCGTCCTGCGGAGGCTGAATACCTTGGTAACACGTCTTTCCAGCGTTTGTTCCTCAGCTCGTCGCGGCTTCGTCCGAAACTAATCATGCATGGCAGCGGTATCGACTGGTTATCGGTATCTGCCGAGTGGGAGCAGGAAGGTATGAAACTGTCCGAGGCAGACCTTCAACGCCTCCAGACCGCCACCAGCCGCTTTGTGAAACTGCCCGATGGTGGCTGGGTGGAACTGGACACCAATGCCGTGCATCATGCCCAGGAAACCATGGCTGAACTCGGAGTGGACGGGCTTGCCAACGATCCCCAGAAAGTGGCCCTCCTGCATGCGTCTCAACTGGATGAATCGGCCATTGGCCAATTTGGTGAAAATGCCAAGGTACGCACGCTCAAGGAAAAGATTTCAGGATTCAAGGGAGTACCCGACCTTGCATTGCCCGATACCGTCCATGCTGACTTGCGTCCCTATCAGAAAGATGGATTCAATTTTCTCTGTCATCTCACCCAATTGAAACTGGGGGGGGTTCTTGCCGATGACATGGGCTTGGGTAAAACCCTGCAGACGCTCGCATGGATTGCATGGCAGCATGCCCGCGCCGGCAAGCGGCATAAACCAGCCTTGGTGATCTGCCCTGCATCGGTCCTCTACAACTGGCGGCGCGAGGCAGAAAAGTTCACGCCCCACCTGACAACCCTTGTCCTGGAGAGCGGGGCTGCCCGCCACAACCTGCGCAAGCAAATCCCTTCCAAGGATTTGATCATTACCAACTACTCTATTCTTCGCCGTGACCTCGATGAACTGAATAAGTTTGAATTCAGCGCCATTGTGCTTGACGAGGCACAATACATTAAGAATCCCTCTGCGCAGGTCACACAGTCGGTCAAGCAGTTGAAAGGGCGTCGTCGTCTGGCACTCACGGGGACACCCCTGGAAAACAGGCTTCTGGACTTGTGGAGCATCGTGGATTTTGTGCAGCCAAACTACCTTGGAAACCAGAGCAAGTTCAGCGAAACCTTTGAACCCAAGGGGGGAAATGCCGATGTAGCGCAGCGTATTGCGCGCAAACGTCTTTCGGCAAAACTACGGCCCCTGATGCTGCGTCGTATGAAGCAGCAGGTCGCCAAGGATCTGCCGGAGCGCATCGATGAGCGTCGTGACTGCGAACTCACCGAAGAGCAGCGCAAGGTCTACCTTGCTGAGCTACGTCGTAGCCGGGATCAGGTCTTCAAGGCGATGAAACAAAAGGGTGTTGCCAAGAGTAAAATGCACGTCCTGGCCGCGCTCACGCGCTTGCGCCAAATCTGCTGTCATCCAAGCCTGGTGGGGAATGACTCGGTTTCCGGCAAGACAGAAACCTTGTTTGAGCTTTTGGAACCCTTGCTGGCTGAGGGACAAAAGGTGCTCGTATTCAGCCAGTTTGTCCAAATGCTCCAAATTCTGGAACGTGAATGCAAGCGGCGGTCCATGCCAACCTACCTTTTGACCGGGGAGACCAAAAACCGCATGGAGGTTGTCAATTCCTTCCAGGAAGATACGGATCCCTCGGTTTTTCTCTTAAGTCTGCGTGCTGCGGGAACCGGTTTGAACTTGACCACTGCGAGCTATGTGGTGCTTTATGATCCATGGTGGAATCCTGCTGTCGAAGCGCAAGCCATTGATCGTTCTCATCGTATCGGGCAAACTCAGACAGTGAACGCTTACCGCCTGATTTCACCTGGGACTGTCGAAGAGAAAATATGGGAACTGCAGCAGGCAAAGGCCAAGACCATCAGCGATGTTCTCGGTGAGGAGGGCTTTGCCAGCAATCTCTCCAGCACGGATCTGGAGTATCTTTTCTCGGAGGATTAAATGCGGGGTGCGCATGCTTGCCTGACATGCACCCTTGGGAGTGGACGCCTGCATGAGTTATGTTGGCGCAATCCAGGCGATACAGATGGCAAGGGAATCTTGTCCCGTCATGGGACAAGCTCGCTTGCGGCCGTTGTTTCAGTCTTCGTGGGCTGCAGGCGTGGTCCCGAATCAGGTTGCTCCGGCGCGCGGTGGTATTCGCATGGCTGGTTCTCTCCATCATTGCTTCTGCTGAACGGGTTTCCATCGCAACGTTC
>JAAZXX010000203.1 GCA_014239995.1 Verrucomicrobiia bacterium | reverse complement strand
CCAGGCGGAAATGGCGCCGTCTGCACCCAGTGCAGCAAAGGCGCCTGAGTTTGAGAATATGTCTGTGTAGCCCGTATCGCTCGGTGCTTGGGGGAAATACTCAATATGCAACAACGGTGCCGAAGCTTCAACGCCATCGAAGGCTTCAGCAGTACGTTCACCACCCATGGCGGGATCTTCCGTGTTGGGCACGATCATGAACGCCATCGCTCCTCCGCCCCACCCCTCTTGGGAAACGATTTCCTGCACGATGGGTGACAGATCCGGTGTGCGTTGGTCCGGTCCAGCTGAACCAATAGAGGCATCATCCCATGCTGGGATGTCATTCCATTCAACAAAAGCAGTCGTTCTGCTACGGCTTGAAATGCTACGAGCAGCATTGCCATATTCTGCCGGGTCCGTGCTGAGTTCACCGTAGATTAAAAGCGATGTGGGTTCATCGTCCGCCTCATCAACGGTGAATTGGATGCTCGCATTAAGGATGGTCGCGCCAGCCGGGACAGTGATGTTCTGAAAACGAATTCCGATGTCCTGCAAGTCTCCTGCGCCAGCATCCGCCCCCAACTCAAGATCGCTACTAATCAGGTCCATCGCGTTGCCCTCGGTTGTGTGCTCTTCGGCATCATCTAATCCGCTACTGACTCGTACATCCGCAGAAAGCAAACCCCAGGCGAAGATGGAACCGTCCGCCTCCTTGAGGGCGGCAAAGGCTTGACCGCTTGAGACGATGGCAGTGTAGCCCGCATCGCTCGGTGCTCCCGTTCCGCCGTGTTCAGGTGAACCCCAGGCGGAGATGGAGCCGTCCGCCTTGCGGGCGGCAAAGGCTCCGATGTTTGAGACGATGCTGGTGTAGCCTCCATCGCTCGGTGCTCCCGTCGATGCGTTCTCGAAAAGAAGCTTTCCCCAGGCGGAGATGGAGCCGTCTTCTTTCAGGGCGGCAAAGGCCTGCCCACTTGAGAAGATGGCGGTGTAGCCCGCATCGGAGGGAGCATCGTATGGTGAACAAAAAATGCAAAGTGGTGTGCCCCAGCCGTTGATGGTTCCATCTGCCTTGAGGCCGGCAAAGCCCCACTCATTGGAGATGACCTCCTGGTAGACATCGGGTGTGTTCGGGACGTTCGGTGGCTCGTCGCTTTCTGTGTGGTCCCACCACGGGGTGATCGAGACAGGGATACCCGAGATGGGGAATTCCCCGGGAATGCATGGTTCGCTGCCCAGCAGGAAGCTCAATCCGGCGAGCAAGGTGATATTCAGGGTATGAAGACGCATCTTGGTTCCTTTCTTGTTTTGCTGTCAGGCAGGGAGGGCATCGAGGTCATTTTGTGCATGTGGCTTGCATTGGTCAGGGAGAGATCGGCAGGATTTCGTCATCTTCACTGGGCGTGAGGCCCTCTTTCAAGGTAAGCGTGTTTTGTGTTTTCCCATGGATCCTCATGCATGCAAAGACTCTGTGGCATGGTTTGGGTGATCTGACTGTTGTCTATTAACGTGCATTATAGATGTTTTTATCAAGCACTAAATGACACATCGTACTTGACAATGATCAGTATCCGTCAATCCGCCTTTCGGGTGTGTTCAAGGAGGACCAGAATGTTTGTCCTGTACTATATGCTGCAGGTCATTACCAAAGGTCGCTGGATGCTGACGTGAAAGGAGTCAACTGTTTCATGACGCATGAAGCTTCCGTCAAAGGCAGGTATTCCGTGTTGGCTGGTCACTTGAATTAGATATATGCGCCTGGTTTTTAGATTATATTTACTTATCGAAAATCCGCCGCAAAACGCAAGGCGCCTGTCCCTGTCTGCGGGAGGCTGCTTGATGGTATCCGGTTTCAGGGAGTGCCCGTGCGTGGAGGAGTCTCCATGCGTTTCGATGTATTCCCTGGGTCGTGTAGCTCCAGATGCCTCTGCCTTGGATGGGATCATTATTCCGCGTGAGACGCAGACCAAAAGACCTCCAATCCGTCATCTTTTCACCTGAAAAAGGGATGCAAGGCAGCAGCGTAGATACGCGTCGTGCACGGATGGGAGTGCGTCGAGTGAGTTGATTTTGCCTTCCGAATCAAGTGATCAAAGTGATCGGTTGCCGGGAATGCTGGGCCCGGCATCCCCGTTTCGTTACGGCTGGAGGATGCTTGTCCTGAAGAAGCCGATACCCGTTGAGATATCCACCTCGACACTCAGGGCGGTGTCCATCCCGGCAGCCTCCATCTCGGCCACCGGTTCCCAGTCGACCAGGTTCGTGCTGGTCTCAAGCACATAGATCGCCCCCATGGTTCCGTAGAGCGAGAGGGTGGATCCCTGCAGGGCCAGGCTTGCGGGTTGCGCCTCCGGTGCGGGCTGGGTGACCTTGAGACTCCAGGACCCGTTCAGGGCCTCGCTCAGGTTGCCAGCCTCGTCGCGTGCAACCCCCGCCTGGATGACAAGCTGCAGGTTACCCTCGCCCTGGAACCCGCTCAGGCTGATGCGCGCCTCTGTGGAGGAAAGGACTTCCACGGCAACGAGCGCCTTGAGATCCTCCGTCGAGCCGATGACCTGGATGGCCTCGGCACTGAGTCCTTCAAAGCTTCCGTCCTGCACGCTCAATGTGACATGCACCGTTTCTCCCTGTGTCTCGGCACTGGAGGGTTCTCCAAGGCTGAGCACCGGGGCCACCTGGTCCACCGTCACGACCGGCGTGAGCAGGACATCCTGGTTGAGGTTGCCGGCTCCATCAGAAGCCCTTCCTGCTGCCACTTCCACCTGGAGGGTTCCATCCCCCTGGAGATCCCCCAGCATGACCTGCCGCTGGTGGGGCGAACCCTCGACCGGGGCCACTGACAGGGTGGCTGATGCACTGCCGGTGGTGATCAGTCGCAGGTCATCGACAGTCAGATCGATGGCCTCGGCCCCCTCCACCTTCAGGACATGGGAGACACTGCCACCCCGGACCGTCCTTGCCCCGGGATCGAGCCATGTCAGTTCCGGCGCGGTACGGTCGATGTGGATCCAGGCACTCGAGCCTCCCTGGTTTTCATGGATTCCCGTCCGGCTCAGTGCCTTGCCGGGAGCGATGTTCACGCGCAGCGCTCCTTCGCCCTGGATGTTGTAGAGACGCACCCGGCGTGCGGTGGCATCCACCTCCTCCAGCGCAAATTGTGCGGTAAGCGTCCCGTCGTATTGCAGGGCGATGTATTCCTCACGGAGCACCACCAGGTGGGCTCCCTCATACTGCAGGTTCACAAAGGCCTCCTCCCCGTTGGTCAGGGTCACCGGGGTTTCCACCTTGAGCAGGGGGGCACTGTTGTCCACCGTGAAGGCCGAGCTCAGACCACCCCCATCAGCCACCCCGAGCCTGTTCAAGCCGGATCCCGACTTGATGCGCACCGCCAGGGTGCCCGTGCCGCCAATGCCACTGATGATCACCCGGGGTTCGGCCGAGTGACCCTCCATGACGGAGAGCGTGCCGTAGGCCGTTCCGGTTGAAACCAGCTCAAGGTCCTCCACACTCAGCGAGACCTCACTGGCTCCACTGAAGGAGAGGGGAATGGTGACCGGTCCCTCACGGGTGCTGGAGGCCGAGGGGAAACCCACCACGAGCACAGGCGCATCGGTCATTAATTCGAAGCTTGCGGCGGATACACCCAGGTCAGGGTTGCCCAGGATGTCCGTGGAGCTGCCCCCGAGGATGCGGATGTATGGCGACCATTGCCCGCGGATCTGGCTGAGGGTCACCGTTGGCGTGCGGGTTTTACCATGCATGACTTCAATGTCCGCCTGGACATTGTGCCCGCCTTCGATCCGAATATCGCCTGGCGTCAAATCAACCGAAAAGGCGTCCTCGGCATATTGAACCTGATACACGACCGGCCCACTGGCGGTCAGGAGCGTGGAAGGCGGACCCACCTTGATGACCGGTCCCGTGTTATCCACGGTGAACGCCGTCGTGGCCACGCCCGTGTCCCCGTTCCCAAGGGCGTCCAGGCCACTGCCGGCCGCCACCTGGATGGCCAGGGTGCCATCACCCGTGATCCCTGAGATCCTTACCGTTGGGGTGGCGGTGGTGCCCCCAATGACGCCCACCGTTCCCTCGGCGGTCCCGGTCTGCACCAGGGTGATGTCCGTCGGCTTCAAGTCCACCGAGACGGCACCCGCATATTGCAGGCTGTAGGTGACCGGTCCACCGCGCGTGGCGCTTGAGGAAGGCCCGGAACTGGTGACCCCCACCTGGGCGGCAACGTCGTTGTCAATGATGTTGACCGTCAGCTGTGACTGGGCACCCACGAGGGCACCCGGCGCACTGCCCGCGGCGATGGCCAGGCTCACCTGGAAGGTTTCATTGGCCTCGGCCTGCACCAGGTCATCCACCACCGGCAGGACCAGGACCTTCCGTGAAGTTCCCGGAGAGAAGATCACACGCTGTTGGGCGGGATCAAAGTCGTCCCCGGCAACCGCACCGGCCAAGGCGGCAAAGCTCACCTCAAGCTCCACCTGCCCACTCAGCCCCTGGGTGCGCTCGATGATCACCTCGTTGCCCGAGGTATCCCCCTCGACCACCTCGACCAGGGCTTCTGCCAGGGCAAAGGTCCCGGCGGCATCATTGTCCAGGAGGGTGACGCTGGCACTGGCCTGTGCACCCAGTTGTGCCCCGGCCGGGGCACCGGCCTTGAGCGAAAGGACAAGCTGCATGTTTTCATCTCCCTCGGCCTGTCCATCATCAATGAGGATGTTATCCAGCGAGAGCGTCTTGTAGATCTCGGTATCGGCAAAGGTGAGCTCGACCGCATTGGCGGCATAGTCCCCATCGGCAAGGGTGGCGGTCCCATCACCCGGTGTCACGACCAGGGTCACCGACTGCTGATTACCGTCCTCACGCTTGATGGTGACGGCATCCAGTCCAACCTTCTGGGTGGTCCCGTCCAGGACGGGACCCTCGTAATGATCATAAGTGGCGCGGGAGAAGGAAAAGGTACCCACGCGGCTTTCGGTGGCAAAGACATCGCCTACCGGTGCCTCGGCAACCACCTGTTCAAGGCCATCACCGCCGTATTCGGCCTGCACCTCGTCGGCGTCCAGTTTGCCATCCTGCACGTCCTGGAGATCATCACTCAACTGGGACTGGGTGATCAGCTGGGTCCTGGCGATCTGGGCCACCGCATCGGCAGGGGCCACCGAATCGGCCGCCTTCTGCTTCAGCTGATTGGAACCCGCCAGGGAGGAAGACCACGCATCCCGCGTGTCGGCGCTGATCACCAGCCCGAAAGCCTGTGCCAGGGTGTCGAACATCGTTTCCAGGAAATCCCCATCGCGGAGGTTCACCGCCTGGTTGAGCATCAGGCGATTGGCAATGTGATTGTAGGCGGCGGCCTGCAGGGCCCCCCACATGTTGCCTCCCGCGGCCTTGTCGAGGATACGCGTCATGGTGAAGATCGTATCCTGCACCATGGCCCCGGCGGCCATCACCGGGCCGGAGTCACTGTCGCCCTGCGAAGCCGAGGCGATGGGGTCATAGGAATGGATGTCCACCCCTGCGGCGAGGTTCAGGCCCGCCTTGATGCTGGCCTGTGCCTGGGCGTAGGTGAAGGTGGGGTTGAGATCCACGATGGCCACCACCAGGGAGGAGAGGGGACTGGCCAGGCTGGACCCAACCGGTGCCAGGAACTGGCCCTCAAGGTCCAGTCCGGTGGAGAGGTCCACGCCTCCCTCCATGATCAGCACACCCTCCGAGGGATTGAGGATGCCATCACCGTTGCTGTCGTAGGAGGCCAGCTCGACAATCAACTCGAAGGCACCCTGGTTGTTGGTGAAGGTGGAGGGTTCACCGGCGTCATGCTGGTTGTTGCGGTTGGCATCCAGGAACACCAGTGCCCCACTCACGTAACCGTCAATCAGTTTTCCTTGGAGCTTGTGGGCCTTGTTGCTGCTGAGTGCCACGTGGTCCGGGTTCTTTGCCTCTTCCTTGTCGTCAAAGGTACTCGGTCTGACCTTGAATGACTGGGTGGCGCCGTTGTCCTGATTCCCCGTGTCATCGCTGGAGGCGCCCGGTGACACCGTCAAGACGAGATCTCCAACCTCCTCCGGGAACGGCCCCAGCTTGATGCGGGGTTGGTTGGAGTCGCCGTCTTCAATGGTCATCAGTTTAGGGTCAAGGGGGTGTCCAAGGTTTTTCTTGAATAATTCAGTGTCAACCATGCTTGGCAAAAGATCTACATGGTCGGCCCCTTCGTAGGTCAGGAGCCACCCGATCATTCGCTCCTCTTCATCAATGGAAGCCGCCCCGATCAAGAGCTTGGGAGGTTTGTTATCTACGATGACAAGCGGGCTGATACCCTCTGGGGTTTCCATATCCATGGCGTTGGAGGCTGCGCCCTGGGGTATTGAAATGGCCAGTTCCCCGTCCCCACCGGTGACATGCACTTCCACGGAGAAACCGTTCTCGTTCGACACAAATTCTATGTTCGGGTCAAAGCTTACCAAATCGGAGGTCCTGACCTGGATATCCTCCACGGTGAGGTGCACCTGGGTCACGTGCTCAAAGTAGAAGGGAAAGGATACGTTACCCACGTTGACCCTATTGAGGCTTGGGATTCCAAAATGCAGTTCTGGAAGATCCAGATCCTCCGGTAATCCGGGGTTCTCGGGATCATCCGGAACCACCGGGGGATTGGCATCCGCGGCTGGAAAAATA
>JAAZXX010000202.1 GCA_014239995.1 Verrucomicrobiia bacterium | reverse complement strand
CACCTTCGTTCCTCACGGTGGTCACACCGTTTTCCTCCACGAGCACGCGCTGGCAGAAGTGAGAATCCATGGGGTAGGAAGCCAGACCGATGGAATCATGGGCCACCCTGCGGGAGGCGCAATTGGCCTGTGTCATGACATAGTCCGAGACCATGCGACGCCCTTCCCTGACATAAAGTTGATGGGGCCAATGGCCTGTATCCGGAAAGGCATCCGGGGCGAGACCGAAACGGTTCACACGGGCCTGCAGGGCTTTCGGCACCTGGGGATTGTTTGCCAGGAAATACATCAACCCCTGCTGATAAGCAAGGTGCTCCTGAAAGATGCGTTCCCGCAGTTCGTATAAAGCTCGAAAGGGCATCGCAAGCCCGCGCCGTGGCGCTGGAAGTTCTGCAAATGATCCCGGTTGATAGGTCCCGTCAGGCCATCGATAATTCCCACCGACATAATCCGAGGAGAAACTGCCTGCATTATTGCAGTCACCCGGCTTCACCTGAACCGGGCCATCGGTCATGGGGCTTGTCGTGTAATTCAGAAGCCAGCGGATATCAGGATCGGCGTTGAGGAAGCGGGCCAGCAGAGCATAGCGACCGGGGTCATATCCTTGCGGCCTTGGAAAGGGTATTTTCCCAGGCTGATCGCTGAGGTGCATGCGGAAATTAAAGGCCTGCACCTTGAAATCACCTTCCCCTGCCTTGCCGGGCATCTCCGGTGAAATCTCAGGCAGCAAACCTGATTCCGGACGATCCGCCTGCAGGTATGGACTCAGTGGAAGACGGCAGAACTGGTAGGTGTCCTTCCAGGAAACCTGCTGCCATTGCCCGCCAAGTGATTCGCCGTAGGCATCGGCAGGTTCACGCCCGACGCGATAGGAAACCTTTGCCGCTGCAAACAGGTCACCTTCGTAGGTGGTGTCCAGGAACATGGCGGCCTCGATCCTTTCTCCCGTCTCCATGGAGATGGAAAGGATCCTGACTCCGTCCATTTCCACGGATTCCAGGGCACGTCCCAGAAGCACGGTGACGCCGGCCTCATCAAGCATCTCCAGAAAAAGGGCCTCGGCTTCTGCAGGCCGAAAATGACTCTCCCTGCCCATGCGCCTGTAGTATTCCATGGCCAGGCCTCCAATCGATTCCCTTGCTCCAAGGTCCGTGGCGGTCAAGCCACCCGATGTCATGCCACCAAGGTGCTGGTTCTGGGAGAGGAACACGGTCTTTTTACCCTGCCGTGCAGCCTGGATGGCGGCCGTCACCCCGGCAGGGGTCCCCCCATAGACCACCACCTCATATGCCCGCACCCGGGGTTCCCGCGTGGGGGCCCGGTGGTCATAGACCGGGCCATGCAGAACCTTGGAATCCTCGGCCACCCCAGGGTGTTGCAGAAGTCCAAGAAAACAGAGGCTCCATGCGCATGCCCTCAAAAAAGGGATGGAGGATTCAAAAAGTGACATCGTTTTCATCCCGGCAAACTGCCTCCAGTCACGCGCTTCTTCTGTTTTGTGCATCGATCTCCCTTTCCGGTTTTGTCCTTGCCAAACGCCCGGCACATGCGGCCATGGCCCGGAGGGACTACGGAAATCCGAAAATCCGGTGTCCCGTGCTCTACCAGTCATTGAGCTGGGCAATGCGCCCGAGGATACCAATCCCGTAGCGGCCCTGACGATTCCCTCAATCTTCAATGTACTGCTTGACCAGCGGAAGGGCTGGCTCGCCCATCCAGTCGAGAATATTGTGGAGCAGGCGGGTATTGGACCCCGCGGTTTCCTCGGCAAGGAGCATGGTCTTCAAGGTTCCGAGGGCCTTGTCTTCCTGGTGACCCAGTTTCACGAGGGTCCAGGCTGCCATCATGCGAATCTCCGGGGCGGTGTCGCCGAGGGCCTTCAGCAGCACGGGGGAAGCGGGAGCGGCCGTTTCCTCCAGCAGGTGCATCCCGATGACAGCCCACCAGCGGATCCCCGCGTCAGGGTCCTCCAGTTGCCGGGTGAAGGTCGTGAGATGGGAAGGCGCACGCTCCAGGGCACGGTCCGCAGCGTCCAGGTATGTGGCAAGCGGATAAAGTGTCTCGTTGCGCACCATCTCGTAGATCGTGGTGTGGTTGGCGGCTGCACGCCGTTCACGCATCCGCTCGGGCAGCAGACCGGAATCCCGCAGTTCCAGTTGCCGTTGACGCATCTCGGCCTTGAGAACAGCGATCCTCTGCTGGTGCTCAGGCTTGTCGATGAGATTGTGGACATTGTCGAAATCCACCTGGTTGTCGTACAATTCCTCGGAAACACGCGGCTCAAAAAAACGACCGGTGATCGCATCCGTCCTGCCCGCACGATGATGTTGTTCCCAGGCGGGTGTGGCCGCCATTTTCCAGAGATAGGCAAGGTGCTGACCAGCGGGGGCAAAGGGGTAATAGTTCCTGTGATAGGCAAAACGCTTGTCCCGAATCATGCGCACGTGATCGACACGACCATCCGCACGCTCACGAAAGGCGAAATGATGCGTGGGTTCCGTCTCGGACGCCTCCCCAAGAAAAATACTCCCCTGGAAGGTATCCGGAATATCCGCCCCGGCAAGACTCAGCCAGGTCTTCGGCATGTCCACGAAGCTCACCAGGCGCTCGACGGTCATGCCCGGTTTTTCCGCAGGATACAGGTGCCGGTACTTTTGCGGAATGCGGATGACCAGGGGACAATGCACCCCGCTTGCGTAGAGAAAACGTTTACTGCGCGGCAGCACCCCGCCGTGGTCGGAGTTGTAGATGATGATGGTTTCCTCGTAGAGACCATCGGCTTTCAGTGTGTCCAGGGTGGCCTTGACCTTTCCATCCATGCCTTCCACCGCATCGGCGTACTTGGCGTAGTTCTGTCGCAGCACGGGAAGGTCGGGATGATACCTGAAGAGTTGCATGGAGTCCGGATCATTGCGGGTGTTGTCAATCCGTCCAAAAGCCCTGCTTTCATGACTGTCCCCAATGTTTACCACGGCAAAGAAAGGCTGTCCTTCCCCACGCGCGCGCCAGCCATAGGGAGACTTCCCCTTGCCGCCCTTGTAGTCCCAGCATTCCTTATCCGGCCGTCCCCCGATATTGTAGTCCGTCTTGGTCGGGTTGGAGGTATGGTAACCACGCGCCCTGAGCAGGTCGGGGTAATACTGGATTTGAGCATGCGGGATCACATTACGACTGCGCATGGGCTGTGTACCGTTGGAAATGCCATACATGCCGGTGATCCAGCAGGAACGTGTCGGGGCACAGACAGCGGCATTGTCAAAGCAGTAGAGATAACGAAAGCCTTCACGGGCGAGCTGGTCGATGGCAGGCGTCTGTGCGTTGGTTCCCCCGTAACAACTCACCCAGGAGACACCGTTGTCCTCGCTGGTGATCCACAGGATGTTGGGGCGTTTTTGATCCACGCCCATGGCCTGCAGCCATGCAACAAGGCAAAGGAGGAGTGTGAGGGTGCGCTGGTGGATCATCATGGTGCAATGGTTATGGCGGTGCATGTCGATTTGATGACACTCCCCGGACGAAAAGATCCATCGGGAGTGAAGGTTCACAACATAGATTCAGGGGGGCATGAGGTCGAGTCACAAATGCGCAACACCTGAACCAGGGACCGAAGTCCATGCCTGCTTCAGATCGATCGTATGCAGATGAAGGGACGGGATAAGGCGTGTCATGGGGAACCCGCTCCGAAGCCCCCTCCAAGCCCCAAGCCTGCATCGATCATGGCAGGGACTACAAGCCCTCCGGGTGCACGTAGTAGTAAGCCTTGGAATTGTCATCATACATGGATATCCGCGGCTGGAATTTCTGTATCAGATCCAGTTTATCGGCATCGGAGAGGGGGACGACTGTCTTGAAGATAATATCTCCACGAATACCATTGTCCCGGTTGGAACTGCCATCGCCAGGTGGAAGTGTCTCGACAAGCGCACTGATGGAGGGACCACCGATTCCCAGATAAATGTGGTCATTGCCCCCGTTCCGGTAGAGCACGTAATACACTTCAGCATGGTCGATCACTTTGTAATCCGCCGAGTAGGCTTCCGTTGTATCCGTTTCCCCGACTGTTTCCGGTGCCGTATGATTCGCCAGGGTGTTCTGCGCCGGCAATGCCTCAAGTTCAAGGAAACCGTAGGCATCGGAGGTGTATGTGGGCCATCCGCTTTCAAGTGCCCTGTTCTTGTCGAGCATGGCATTCTGATTGCGTTCCATGAGATACTCGATGAGTCCGGATCCCTTGCCCTGCGTGTTCATGTAACACCACCATAAATCATTCCCATTGCTTGTATAATGATCAAAACCATGGGACTGCTCCCCGATAAAGAAGAACTCTCCTGTATCCAGATGATATTCCGCCTCTCTCCAGGTATCGGACGCCACGCGGGTCCGGAACACCATTCCCTTCGGTATTTCGTTGAATGTACTGACAGTACGAAAAAATCGGTGAGCCTGGTCCGCAGTCAGGGGAAGTCCTGATGGAGCCTCGGGGATAATCGACCATGTGACCAGGTCGTAAGAGGCGAGCAGATGGGCCTGCTCACTGAATTGAAGGGTGAGCCCGTTGGCATCCCTTTGGATGGCGATGCCTGGTCGATCAGTTACCGGCACATCAACCTCGGGGGCCACGCTTCCAAGGTAGGTCTCAATAAGTTTTCTGTCCGCTGCATCCAGGGCAGTATCAAAAATCATGAGCTGCTCGATTTCCCCGACAAAGTCGTATCCACTGGCACTGTAGGCTCCCAGGATGATCGATGCCTGCGCATTGAATTAGTAGGACGGCATGCCTGCGATATTCAGATTCTTTCCGTTGGCATAGAAGGCATGGCTATTGGCTGCGAGGACGCTGCTCCATACCGTGGGGACCCCGTCATAGGCGGTGATATCATCCCCGGCATAGGTCTTCCCGTTATACTGCTCCACAACAAATCCCCCCTTGCCATCATCCCTCTGGTGGGACGTATTGTTGGGGCCGATATTATAGGCGTAGGTGCCTGACGTGGCAAAAGGAGCCTGCGCCCCGTAATGTCCGAGCCAGATGACGGTAAAGGCGGTGGAGGCCTCATTGGAGAGGCTTCCTTCCAGATACCTTCCATCCGCAGCCACATCGGTGTCGTCAAACACCAGTTTGGCATGGCCATCATAAGAGATCAGTTCCTGCCCGGCGCTGCCCCGTTGCATGGATTCGACGATCATCTCATCCAGGAAATCACCATGCGCATCGACGGGGGTCCAGGAGAGGACGGAGCTGCCATCGGTTTCAACGCCCCGGGTGCCGTCATAGTGGGCCACCAGGGATTCAAGGGCCTCGGTTGATAAGCCGGGGATCTCGGAGGAAAGCCCGCTTCCCCGGAGGCTGGATGTACACAGCAGCAGGCTGGTGACGGTCATCATCATGGCATGCCGCGATACGCAGCGCGCCAAGGGTGAAAAGAGACCCTCTCGAGGGCATGAAAAGGTGTCCGGGGATTGATGGTTCATTGCAATGAGTGGGCGTATCGGGTTTCTGTGTATGACTTGATAGACCAATGATGCATCGGAGTTTACAAATCAGGAGTTACTTGATTTCAGGATGATAGTTAAACGTCTCCAAAAGAATCAAAAGAGTCAAGACTCCTGTCGACAGAAAAAACTCCCCTGCATGCTTGCCAAGCCAGTGGCGTTCCAACCTCCTTGAACAGCCTTGATAGCTTCGCTGTTTCAGGATGCATCCATCAAGGGCGACAGCGCCGAGGACATGGATGCGTGGCGCGCCGGGCACAATCAAACAGGCAGGCAACCTGACCATGACCGGGGTAAGGTCAAAAATTCGTCTTTTACGATGGGATCAGGAAAGGCAGATTGGACAAGGAAACCCGAGCTGAAAGCGCATCATCGAACCCAGTCATGAAAAACAAGAGCCCCGTCCTCTGGACTTCATCCATCTGCCTTTTGCTGTTCTCCTTTCTTTCAACGGCAGATCCGGCAAAGGCACCCCTCGGAGAAGAGGCATTGGTGGAAACCACACCCCAGGCAAGGACCGTGGTCCGGCAGGCCACGGATCCCCGCGCCAAGCGCAAGGGATTGAACGCATCGACGCGCAGAGGCGGAAGCGTGAAGATCAAGAAGGTTGAAAAAGCACGCGTGACGCCCCCATCCAGCCCATCGGGAGAGAGACCACCCCACCATGCCATTGGTTTGCCCGGCCTGCACGCCTACGCACAGAAAAGTATCGCGGCAGGAGAGGAAATCGCATTCCGCGTCAGCAGCAGTGTCCCCTACACGCTCTCGGTGGTGCGCCTCGGCCCGGACCCTGAGCACCGTGACAAGGACCCGGTGCTCACGACCTTTCAGGTCGACCAGGCAAGGACCCAGGCGATTCATCCGGGTTCTTACGTGCATGTATCCAAGGGCCTTTCGGTTGAAAAAGACATATCCCAAATAACGCTGGAATGCTGGATTCGACCCTTCCATCTGAGTGGCTTTCAGGGCTTGATCACCCAGCACGATGATCCTGAGCGCTGTGGTGTCGGCTTGTTTCTCAGCGATGGCAAAATCCTTTTTGAGACCGGGACGGGGGGGACGCACGATACGACCTCCGTACACCAAACCAGGGACGGACTGATCAAGGCCCAGCAGTGGCATCATCTTGGTGCCAGCTGGGACGGGAAGAAAAAACGGATCTACGTGGACGGCAAA
>JAAZXX010000201.1 GCA_014239995.1 Verrucomicrobiia bacterium | reverse complement strand
CCAATGCCGCCAAATCCTATCAACTACTCAAACGCATCAATCAAAATTGACCCCTTGTCTTTTGCTTGCTCGAGTTCTTTTCAGGTTAATTACTGCATGGAAAATGTTTTGATTTTGAATAGGCTGTCATTGCATAATGTGATCCATGTCGTCGCCGTTGGTGCTCTTATTTTACGAAAAAATCATGCCGGGCAGCCAGATCGTTCATCGGTTGCAGGATATGGGTTATCGTGTTTCTAATATCAACAAGTGCGAAGAGCTTGTCGGTGCGGTGCGAAAGCACCTACCCATGGTCTTGATTGCCGATCTTGAAACTAAATCGGGGGATGTTTCCGGGGTCATTCGCATCTTAAAAGAGGACCTTGTGACCCAGCACATTCCTGTCCTCACTTATGTATCACTGGAAGACAAGGATCTTCACGAGAAAGCCAGACTGGCGGGAGCCAATCTCATTGCAGGCCGTGATGGGGTGTTGGAGCAATTACCTCATCTAATGGAGCACGTGCTTGAGATCGATTGATCTCCTGTTCCATGGATCCTTGCCTTAAAGCGATGGCCTGGATCCATCTTTGGACGTGACCTTCCCTCAAAGGCATGGCATTTTTCGTGGTGTGACCACTGAGGAAGCCGAGCAATTATTGGATCAGTTTCGAACTGGAGAGATCACGCGAGAGGCGGTACTGAAATCCTTTCAGCGTGCACCTTTCATTGATATCGGCTGTGCAAAGGTGGACACCCATCGCGCCTTGAGGAAGGGGTTTCCCGAAGTTGTTTTTGGCCAGGGTAAAACCGACACTCAGATACTTGCCATCCTACAGAAACTTGCCCAGCACTCTCAGGTGGTTCTGGTGACGCGGGTTGCATCATCGACGGCGATGTTTCTGCAGGATTCCATGGAGGATATCACCTATCATCAGATTGCCAGATGCCTTGTTTGGAATAAAAGACCCGTGATAAGCAAGTTCGGCAAGATTTGCGTTGTTTCCGCAGGTACGAGCGATTTTCCCGTGGCTGAGGAAGCTGCTGTTACCGCTGAGATCATGGGTTGTGAGGTGGATCGCATATACGACGTCGGTGTGGCGGGCCTCCACCGTTTGCTCAATCAATTGGACCGTTTACAGGACGGCAATGTCATCATCGTTGCTGCCGGAATGGAGGGAGCATTGCCCAGTGTGGTGGCGGGGTTGGTAGCGCAACCGGTCATTGCCGTCCCCACCAGTGTTGGCTATGGTGCGAGTTTTCAAGGATTGGCCGCACTTCTGGGAATGTTAACCAGCTGCGGCAGTGGTGTCACGGTGGTGAATATTGACAATGGTTTTGGAGCAGCCTATGCGGCCTGCCAGATCAGTGCGATGGTAATGGGATCGGTAAATCGCAAAACGGAGTGACTTCTTTTTGTAAAAAACGTGCAAACACTTTATTTGGATATTTTTAGTGGGATCAGTGGGGATATGTTTCTGGGTGCCATGCTGGATATCGGTCTTGATGAGACCTCCTTGAGAGCACAATTGGAATGCATTCCTGTGGACGGTTACCAGTTGCGTGTGGCCCGTGGTACCCGATCGAGTGTTGAAGGGGTCAAATTTGATGTTCTGCTTGAGAATGCCTCTTCTGTGCCAATGAACCGAGGTAGGCACACGCACGAACATCACGATCACACGCACGAACATCACGATCACACGCACGAACATCACGATCACACGCACGTTGATGGGCATGCTAGAACCTTCACAGCGATTCGAGAGTTGATCGAAAGTACGACCCTTTCTGAATGGGTAAAGCGACGGTCCATTTCGGTGTTTCATCGCATTGCAGATGCGGAGGGCAAGATCCACGGTGTTGCTCCTGAAAAGGTGCACTTTCATGAGGTAGGGGCGGTGGATTCCATCGTCGATATCCTGGGTGCATGCCTCGCACTTGAAATGATGGGAAAACCACGTGTTTTGGCCTCTCCAGTGGTGGAGGGTTCGGGTTCGGTGCATTGTGCGCATGGGACCTTTCCTGTGCCGACTATGGCAACGCTCTCGATCCTAGGTTCCGCAGGCATCGAGTTGACTCAATGTGATATACCTCATGAATTGGTGACACCCACGGGAGCGGCGCTTCTTGCGGAGTTTGTCGAATCCTTTGGTCCCATGCGTGCCCTGGTGGCAGACAAGGTTGGGTATGGTTTGGGGGGACGGGATATTCCAGGTCGGCCGAATGTACTCCGCGCCATCTTGGGTGAAATGAAAAAAGCGGATGATGTGATGGATTGGGAGACGGACTCCATCGTGGTCTTGGAGACAAACATTGATGACTGTCGACCAGAAATTTTGGGTCATTTTGTTGATTTAGCCCTGGAATCCGGTGCGTTGGATGTCTTTCATATTCCCATATACATGAAAAAGAACCGGCCGGGGGTTCTCCTCAGCCTCCTCTGCCGAGCGGAAGATGCAGATCGTTTTCGTGTCATGATCCTCTCTGAAACCTCGGCATTTGGTGTTCGAAGCATCAGTATGGATCGGCATAAACTCCAGCGTTCAAGCAGTCTCGTCCAGACTCCCTATGGTCCTGTTGAGGCCAAGTTTGGATCACTCAATGGTCGCGTTCTGCATAGAACACCTGAGTTTGAGTCATGTAAAAAAGTGGCTCAAAGTGCAGGTGTGAGCGTCAAGGTCGTTTATCAAGCTGTTGATCGAATATTTGAGGAAGATTTTCCTGCTGCCAGAAAAACATGATGAAGGATAAGCAGTCATCGATGAAAGACTCTGTTGCCTACCGCGAAGTCGGGCAGGATTACTTCGAAAAAAGACAACTCAAGCGTTTTGCAAGAGTCTTTCATCTGTGGGCACTTGGAGTAGGGGCGGTGATATCAGGAGATTTTTTTGGTTGGAATTTCGGTTTAGCGTCCGGTGGTTTCGGAGGGCTGTTTGTCGCGACAGTGATCATCACTCTCATGTATATTGGATTGTGTTTCAGCATTGCTGAAATGACGGCGGCAATGCCCCATACGGGGGGGGCTTATTCCTTTGCTCGAACATCCATGGGCCCCTGGGGTGGTTACTTGACCGGATTGGCCGAGAATATGGAGTATGTCCTGACACCTGCCGTGATCGTGGTGGGTATTGGTGGTTATCTTGGGGCGATCTTCCAGACACCAGAAAGTTGGGCGCCTCTCTGGTGGCTGGGAGCCTATGCGGTATTTGTAGGTCTCAACATCTGGGGTGTTGAAATTTCGTTCCGCTTTTCTGTCGGTATCACATTGATTGCCTTACTGATTCTTCTTGTTTTTTATCTCGGAGCCATTCCGCATTTTGATATCCAGCAGGCGTTGAATATCAATCCAGACAAGGGTGGTTCACGTTGGTTGCCACGGGGATGGGAGGGCGTCCTTGGCGCCTTGCCATTTGCCATATGGTTTTACCTGGCCATCGAGCAACTGCCACTTGCAGCTGAGGAGTCACATCAACCACAAACAGATCTACCCAAGGGAATCATCACCGGTTTGTTTACCTTGATTTTCTGTGCCTTTGCCACCTTGATACTCAATGCGGGTATTGCTCCCGGGGCAAAGGTGATTGCCACCTCGGACGAGCCACTTTTTGAAGGTTTTAAGACGATTTTTGGCGGTGGTATCGAGAGTCGTATCCTGGCGCTGGTGGCGGTAGCTGGGTTGATTGCGAGTTTTCATACCATTATCTACGCCTATGGTCGGCAGATATACTCACTCTCACGTGCCGGTTATTTTCCTTCAGTCCTCTCCCTTACCCACGCACGCCGCAGGACACCGCATCTTGCTTTGATTATTGGGGCCGTTATTGGCTATGTCTTTGCCTTGCTCATTCATTATACCGGCTCAGATAGTCCCGTGGGAGCTGCTCTCTTGAATATGGCCGTCTTTGGAGCTGTGATAGCCTACATACTTCAAATGCTTTCATTTATCCTGTTGAGGTATCGCTTCCCCAATATGGAGCGCCCCTACAAAAGCCCATTGGGAGTGATTGGTGCCTTATTTGCCCTGCTGATTTCATTGATTACCCTGGTGGCCCTTTTCATCGTGGAACCGGCCTATCGCGCTGCGGTGGTCGGAGCGGCGATCTGGTTTGCAGCTGGAGTGCTCTGGTTTGCCTGTGTTGGCAGAAAACGTCTTGTCAAGACACCTGAAGAGGCATTTGCCCTGCGAAAAGCTCGGGACTAGCGTGAATATGACCAGAACCTGGAAAGGCCCAGAGGCCTGACCTTTGTCCAATCAGTCGCCAGCGAAGCTGGTTTATCCTTCCACCTCTGCGCGTGCCTCAGCGGCCAGGGGCGTGCTCAGGTAGCGTTCTCCGGTGGAACATGCAATGGTGACTATGATTTTCCCCTTGTTTTCTGGTCGCTTTGCCACCTCCAGCGCAGCCACCACATTGGCCCCCGTACTGATTCCTGACAAAATACCCTCCTCCTTGGCAAGTCGACGGGCCATGGCAAAAGAATCTTCGTTGCTTACCTGGACACACTCGGTGATCTGCGGATGACCCTCCGTATCCTTGAGGTGCAGGTTGTCAGGTATGAAACCTGCACCTGTCCCCTGAATTTTGTGAGGCCCTGGTGTCAGTTCCTTTCCATCCAGTGTCTGGCTGATGACCGGAGAATCACAGGGTTCTACTGCAATCGCTTCAAAGGAAGGTTTTCGGGGTTTGATCACCTCATAACAACCGGTGATGGTGCCACCAGTGCCAACACCAGCCACAAGCACATCCACACTGCCGTCAGTATCTGACCATATCTCCTCGGCAGTGGTTTTACGATGGACTTCTGGATTGGCATCATTTTCAAACTGCTGAGGTATCCACGAATTGGGTGTTTCATCAGCCAGTGCCTTTGCTCTTTCAATGGCACCCTTCATGCCTTTGGAGCCCGGTGTCAGAATTAGCTTGGCACCCAGCAGCGCCAGTAGCGTACGTCTTTCAAGCGACATGGTTTCCGGCATGGTTAAGGTTAACTGATACCCCTTGGACGCCGCGACAAAGGCCAGGGCGATCCCGGTGTTGCCACTGGTGGGTTCAATGATGACAGTCTCCTTGTTGAGGATTCCTCTCCTCTCGGCATCTTCGATCATGGCCATGCCGATTCGGTCCTTGATGCTGCCGAGGGGGTTGAAAAATTCGCACTTCAGTAAAACAGTGGCATCCAAGCCTTGAGTCACCTTGTTTAGTTTGACCAATGGTGTATGACCAATGGTCTGCACAATGTTGTCGTAGATTTTTGACATTCGTTTTCCTCGTTTAAGGATCGGACTCTTTTTTAAATTCTAATTTGCACATCATCTGAGTCAACCCCCAAAAACGGTCTGTTGGATTTGCGGCGACAAGAGTGGCTTGTTTCAAAGCCAGCCTGGATGACTGTTCTCGAAGATTGAACCGTGAAGAAAGTTCCGTCATCATAATCTCCATGAAGGTTTTGTTCGTGCACGCACACTTTGATGATTACGAATTTACCGGTTGCGGTCTTTTTGAACTGTGGCGACGGCACCTGGGGGACGCCTTTTCAGCTCGTGTGCTTGTATGCACCGATGGTCGGGCAGGGCATCATTTCAGGGATAGTGAGGAAACCACCAAGATACGATACACTGAACAAGTGGCTTCGGCTCGGACTGGTCAATACGATTTTCAGTGGTTGCGATTGCCTGATGGGTCGGTTCCTCGTGAGGCATGCCTGCTGGTGACTCGCGATTTACTGGCATCGTTGTGGAAAGCAATCAGGGATTATGAGCCTGATTATCTCTTTTGCCCTCCTCTTGGGGGGGATCCACTCGCAGGGATTCACGTGGACCACGTATCCGTTGCCGAAGCTGTCCGCAAAGTCGCCTATATGATCAACGTGCCTCACGCCTTTATCGAAGAATTTCCGATGGACCCTGGCCAAGTCATGCCTTGCAAGGTGCCGGTGATCCTCAATACCTACGACGGCTATATGCTGGGTGCCAACAAACCCGACTTTTTGGTCAACGTGGAGGAGGCCTTTGAGGCAATCTGTGAAATGAGATGGTGCCATCAGAGCCAGATCATGGAGTGGCTTCCGTGGGTGGGGCGCCACAAGCTGCATCCTCCCTCTTCCTTTGAGATGTGGAAAGACATGATGCGTGCCCGTTTTGCACGGCAAAATAAGGAATTGGGGGTTGTGGGGAATCAGGCAATGGAGGCTTTCGTGGTGACCGCATGGGGCGAAGTGCCCACACAAAAACAGATTCTTCAGGATGTACCATTCATTGACCGGGGGCTGAGTCGATTTGAAAACCTTGAGAGGTTTGAGGCGCATCATCATGCCGAGTGAGATCCCCTGGCACGCTTCCATGGCTGCCCATGTCCCTGTTTGCAAACTTCCGCTTCCAAGTGCGCCCGGTATGGATGGTACTGTCTCCGAAGGTATCATTTCCCTCTGTATGTTTCGTGTCATGCTCCATCAAGAATAGGTTGCCGCACATTTACACTGGTTTGTTTAGTCGCAGGTGGTAGACTTTATCCTTGTCACCTATGAAGAACACCCGTCGAAAATTCATTCAAAATGCGGGCTTTGCTTGCCTGCTTGCTTCTGGCAAAGCCTCGACTCTTAATGCCCAAAGTTCGCGTCTCCAGTTGGATCCCCAATATAAAGCGGGTAGCGGTCCTGTGCGCCACTCCGTGATGGGGTGGTGCTTCAATCCCATGTCACCTCTT
>JAAZXX010000200.1 GCA_014239995.1 Verrucomicrobiia bacterium | reverse complement strand
CCTTTTCTGATTGGTTTTTCAAAATCGGCACCAAGGTCTGGCCCTGAAGATTCCCCGGGGCCTTAACGGCGCACATTTCCGCGAGGGTCGGATAAAGATCGATCAACCCCACGGGTGTCTCAGCCACGCCCCCCCGCGCAGCAATGCCCGGGCCAGCCATGATGAGGGGTACCCGCGCGCTTTGCTCGAACAGGCTCATTTTCTGCCAGAGACCGTGCTCCCCGAGGTGATAACCGTGATCACTTGTAAAAACGACAATGGTGTTATCTGCAAGCCCAAGTCGATCCAAGGCATTCAACACTTTTCCAACTTGAGCATCCATAAATGTGATGCTCGCAAAATAAGCCTGTATGGCCTGACTTCTAAGGTTGTCATCCAGCCGATCATGATCCCGCTTATGACTTCCCAACGCCAGTGGTGGAAGGTCTTGAACATCCTCCTCGACACCTGAAACAAGCGGCATGTCCTCGGGTGGATAAGGTTCAAAATAAGGACGAGGAGCCACGTAAGGGGTGTGCGGACGGTAAAAACCAACCGCCAGGAAGAAGGGGCAATCCTGCTCACGTGCACACCTCTCGAGCACCCACTCGGCATCCCTTGCCAGCATACCGTCCGTGTGTTTTTCATCTACCTGAGGGGAGGCATACCAGCTTAACGTACCACCAAAGCTACCCGGTCGTAAGCTGAATATCTCGGATTCCTCCTCGAGACGGTCACAACCCGCTGGGTTTAATTCCAACTCCCAGGAACCTGGATCATCATGGCCGTTGGTTCCGACCGATTTCGGAACATTGTAATGATAGAGTTTGCCGATACGACCGGCAAAATACCCCTCCAGCCTGAAGGCCTGTGGCAGGCTATGATGGGATGGGATGGTTTGCCGAAAAATCTGTGCATTCCGGTGAATGCCCGTTGAGTTGGGATAAAGGCCACACAGCATCGAATTCCGGCTCGGGCCGCAGAGAGGAAACTGGCAATAAGCCTTATCGAAACGAACACCCCGCATCGCGAGCCTGTCGATGTTCGGGGTCTGGACCTGAGGATGTCCGTAACATCCCAGTGACGTATTAAGATCATCGGAAATGAGAAACAGAACATTCGGGCGTTGACCATGTGAGGAAATGGATAACAGGGCCAGGGTTGCGAACCACATGATATTGAACGGTTTTCTCATGAACTTTACTGGAGTATGGAGACCTTGGAGCAATGCGCCAAACTACCTCAACCTTAACGATTCGGTTTCCAGAGATCGATCGGTTTTTTAGCGTCCGTCTTGAAAGGCAATGACACCTTCGCTCCCGTCCGAGCGGATTCGTAGGCCGCAAAAATGATTTTCAGAACCTCCCGAGCATCCTCACCCGTGACGATCGGTTGCTTGTCGTTTTGCACGCAATCCACAAAATGCGCCATCTCCTGATGGAATCCATAGTTGTAGGCTTCTTCATAGATCGTGAACGACCATCCCTTCGTCGTGCCTGCCTTCTCAACGGCATAGTCGTATCCGCACTGGCTATAGGTCTCGATGGAGTTACCATGCAACAAGTCAGCGTAGGCCACACCTTCGGAACCGTGAACCTCGGCACGATCGTCCATACCCCCAAGTTTCGTCCAACTCTCTTCGGCGAGCCCAATCGTTCCGTCCTCGAACTCTAGAATCAACAATGCGTTATCTTCACCGACGGTCTTGTCCGAGTGAACCTGGGTACTCATCTGCGCGTAAACCGACTTCACCGGCGGGCGCCCAAGCATCCAACGAAAGAACTCAATGGCGTGACACCCCATATCCATCACCACCCCGCCTCCACTTCGCTCGACGTCCCAGAAATGCGGGGCGTGCGGACCATCATGTTTCTCCGATTGCTTGATGAGATTCGGTTTACCAAGGGCACCGGAGTCCAGTAGTTGTTTCAAGCGAACATACTTGGGTGCGAAGCACAGCTCCTCCGCATACATTAACTTCACATTGGCCTTCTTCGCCGTTTCGACCATCAGATCCGCCTCTTCCATGTTCAAACAAAACGGTTTCTCGACGACAATGTGTTTACCCGCTTCGGCCGCAGCGACAACGACCTCACAGTGCACATGGTTTGGAATCCCGATCACCACCATATCAATCTCTGACATGGCAAGCAGCTCATGGTAGTCAGTGAAGTGATGCGGAATATGATGCGTCTCAGCAAACGATTCCGCATGACCGGCCGTAGGCGACGCGACGGCCAACATCTCTGCCGATTGGCAGCGCGCAAGCGACTCCGCGTGAATGGCCGAAATAAACTGCGATCCAATGATTCCAACTTTAACCCTGTCCTTCATCATTTAAATCTCCCAGCCTTTCCGGAACATTGGTTTAATGAACGGTTCGGCCTCTGGACAATTGATCGCCCGCATTCGCTTTGGATCCCACTCGATCGACTTACCCGTGCGCAAGGCCAGTTGACCTACGAGCAAGCCTTCGGTGAGGGTAGCAGCGTAGTCGAAATTCGCTTCGGTCTTCGTGAGCCCCTTGCATGCCTGAATCCATTCAAAATGATGATCACGGACACGGGGAACAACCGGAGGAGGGGCTTGGAGGTGCATGAATTTCTTCTTCGGCAACAATAAAAACATGTCGCTTTCGTTTTCCCCTCCATGCCACGTACGCGTAAACAAGGTACCCTTACTGCCAATGATCAAAGAACCATTCGATGGGATTTCCTCCCCGTGGAACAAATCGGCAGGTGGCAGTTTCTTACCATCGTAGAACGTAAGTTTGACAGCTGAACGATTTCCTCGTGCCGGATAGTTCATCTGAATAATGCTCCATAGTGGGGGACAGTCAGCCGCTCCTTGATCAGCATCAATGACCTGGGCGTGGTTCGGTATTCCTAACTCCAATGCCCAGAAAGCGGTATCGAGATTATGCACGCCCATGTCGCCAATGGCTCCCGTACCGAAGTCCCAGCGGCCCCGCCACTTGAAGGGAACGTAAATCGGGTGGTAAGGTCGATGCGGAGCCGGTCCAAGCCAAAGATCCCAGTCCAACGTATCGGGAATCGCGGGTGCATTTGAAGGACGATCTTCTCCCTGTGGCCACCAACCGTTGGGTCGATCGGTCCACACATGCAATTCCCTCACCTCCCCTATCGCTCCTGAACGAATGGTTTCCATGGCACGCCGTGAACCCTCCATTGCATGCCCCTGGACGCCCATTTGAGTAACCACGCCCGCCTTGCGCGCCTCATCCTTCATGCGTCGCAACTCATAAATCGAGTGTGCCAGGGGTTTTTCGCAGTAGACATGGAGCCCGCGCTGCATGGCGTCAATAGAAGCAATCGCATGGGTGTGATCGGGGGTACTCACGACGACGGCATCTAGTGACTTTTCCCTGTCCAACATTTCACGGAAATCACGATACCGCGGGATGCCCGGATACTTCGCGTAAATAGGCTGTGCCTGTTGATCATCCACGTCGGCAAAAGCAACAAAATTTTCTGAAACAAGTCCTTCCATGTTCGAGGCACCACGTCCACCCGGCCCAATGATGCCAAGGTTCAACTTTCGATTTGGATCCGAACGCACGACGGTTTTGCATCCGGCAGCTATTCCCGCGCTGCTGATTCCGGCTGTGATCAAGGCCCCATCACGAAGGAATTCGCGACGTGGTTTTTTGGTGTTAGAATTCATCATGATTAGGTTAGACGGCATCGTATCGATAAGAGATGATGTTTAGCAATCGATTTCCATTTCCACAATGCCAGGGGTTGAATTGAATATCAGATGTGCGACACCCATGACATCTCCATGGTCGCCCTTGGAACAAAGCACCACCCTATTCTTGACGCCCCTGGGGACTGGGCCCAATACAAGCTGGGTTTGAATGGTTACCTGGAAACCTTTGAATTGTCATTCCCTCATTCCCCCTCCTGAAAATGATTCGAACGGGGCCGAGCGTGTGTGCAATCCCCCAGCAGCACTCGCAATCGCACTGCTCACATTTTGAATCATACCGACACCATCGGAACCCCTTTGGGCGAAGGCATCCAACACGTCCTGGGAACTGGCGCACCCATTCCCCCAACGCGCGCCATGAATGCCCATTCCTTCTTCTGGATCAAGTGTTTTTTTCCAAGGCGGGGGACCACCGCATCAATCTCCGGGAAACCAGGGTATTTGAACGGATCACTAAACGGTGTGGTAACTTTGTGGGGTAACCATCCCGTCCACGTGAGATCGTTGTGATTGGCCCCCGTTTGAGAATCCACGGGGCATGGGCAGTCGATAGCAATTCCCATAAAGTGTCCGTTGGAAACACCGGAATGTATCACCAGGGAATGAATAGTGACCATCATGCGTTTCCTGACGGCGGGATACCCCACTTTGACCCAGGCTGGATTCTTTTGATTGGCCACCATCTCCCCTTTTTCATTCGCAAGTGGAAGGCAAATCGATGGTCCGCCAATGCAGTTACCGGGCGCATGTTTCATCCCTCATCCTTTTGAAAAACATCTTGAGGCAACAACGCGGCGGCGGCTTCGTCACAAATACACATCACATCGTCGTGCAGGGAAAGAAACGAAGCCGGGAACTGAGAAGAAATTCCGTCCGTGATAAGGCGTTTGAGTTGCTTTGCCTTGCTGGCACCGAAAACGAGCAACAATATAGATTGGGAAGCGAGAATATCACGCATCCCGAGTGTCAGGCCATGCGTGGGACGATTCCCAGTCACTGACAACATCGGATGGCCCAGTGATTGATCCGTAAGTTCGGCGACATGGGGCACAGCGGTTAATGCATCAGCCGGTTCATTGAATCCCAAATGCCCGTTCAACCCCAAACCAAGAACGCAAATGTCAATCGGGCCATGGGTCTCAATCCAGTTCTGAATGCGTTGGCATTCCACCACAGGAGCATTGGCGTCACTTTGGAACGCGACGTAGCGGGTTTTGGATATTCGCAAGGGACGAATCAGCTTCTGCTGAAGATAATCCTCACATGTTGCAGGATCGCTCATGTCAAGACCACCCCACTCATCCAATTTGAGAAGACGCATCTTGCTCCCAAAACTGGACTTAGCAAGCATCTCACCGACAAACACTTCATAGGCCCCAGTTGGACTGTTCCCCGTGGCAGCACACAATAGAAGATCGGGTTTGGCTTGGAGTTTTTCCGCCAGATACATTCCAGCAGTTCGACTCCCGGCCTCATAGTCCTCAGCGACAATGATTCGCAGGCTTGATGGCGTAGCGCTGGCTCCGTCACTTGTTGCGCTTGTGTCGTCGATCTTCATGGGTGGGTAAGGTAGAATGGGAATCGTATCTTAACAGCTAGGCTCTACAGCAGCATCGAGTGGTCCCGAGCTGTATCGACATTTAATTTTCGCTTGTTAATCATTATTCAGTTATCCGTCAAGGGTGACTTCCTGACCTCCATCACTTCGGTAGTCCCTCTGTCACCCATTGCGAAATAATGCTCCCTGGTATAACTCAAGGCATCCTACCTGGGAGGTCCGATGACATCACTGGATCTGGCCATTTACAACTTTACAAGGTATAAACACGGGTTTCGCTCGGATTCCCGACGAGACTCGTTACGCAAGGACATGCTTGACTCCTCCTTCCTGAGCCTATTAAAAGTCAATGGTCAATCATTGCTCCACCCGTGTTTTTCCAGCAATCCAAAATATGTCCGACTCGAGTGCATCCCCTGGCTGCAGCGCTTCTCTCGACGTGTTTGCTTGCATCGGGTGAGGAGGAGTCCGGAATCGAGTTCTTCGAGAAGCGAATTCGCCCTGTATTGGTGGGGAAGTGCTACGAATGCCATTCGGCCGCCTCGTCAGAGCTGAAGGGCGGTCTGCGTCTCGACAGTCGCGCATTTTCCAGGAAGGGCGGAGAATCCGGTCCAGCCGTGGTCCCGGCGAGCGCGAGTGGCAGCCTGCTGCTGGCAGCGATCACGGACGGAGAGATGCCACCGGACAACAGACTTTCCGATTCGGTGATCGCGGATTTCGCGAAGTGGATCGAGATCGGCGCACCCGACCCTCGCGACCAGCCACCGACCTTGGACGAGGCGGCGGAGCTCTCCTGGCAGACCATTCTCGAGAAACGGCGAGGATGGTGGAGCCTGCAACCAGTGGCCACGATTAATCCACCGGTAGGCCCGGAGCAACCGATCGACGCCTTTATTCGGGTGAGCCAGCGTCGTGCTGGTATCGAGCCCGTAAAACCGGCGGAGGCACGGGTGTTGGCACGGCGACTCTCACTAGTACTAACAGGGTTGCCGCCGGGAACTGACGAGGTCGAGAATTTTGTCCAGAAAGGAAACAGCGATACCGACGGAGCCTACGAGGCAATGGTTGACCGACTGCTGGATTCACCTCACTTCGGGGAACACTGGGCGCGACACTGGCTGGACGTGGTCCGGTTTGCCGAGACACACGGTTACGAGTGGAACCACGAAATCCGCGACGCCTGGCGCTATCGCGATTACCTGACCCGAGCCTTCAACATCGACATTCCCTATGACCAGCTCGTCCGCGAGCACATCGCCGGGGATCTGTTGGAGAACCCGCGCATGAACGACCAACTCGGGCTCAACGAGTCGCTTATCGGAACGGCCTTCTGGCGCTTCGGCGAGTTGGGGCATGACAACTGCGTCGATTTCAGTTGAATGTCCAACCTGTAGACGTGTGACCAAGTGTTCTAGTCTTAGCGAATTACCTAAAAACTTCTCGTTAT
>JAAZXX010000001.1 GCA_014239995.1 Verrucomicrobiia bacterium | reverse complement strand
CTGCTCAAATGGCAAACCCACCCAATCCTTGAGTTCCTCCGAAAGACTTTCGAGGAGGACTGGCTCCAATGAGGTTATTTCACCTGCATCATTTAATTGCAGGAACCCCAGATGTTGATCTATGATAAATGAGGAATTCATCAGTCACCACGATTCAGCGCTTTAAGGGAATGTTTGTCAAACCGGATCATTCATTAATGATGACCTTACCTGGATCATCAAAAACACAAAGCGAGGTTGGGCTCGACATGTATAAGGATCCTTGGACATTGGCTGTAAGTATCCCTATGGGCCCCGCAGAGCTCATCCAGGACCATTTGGATCGGAGAAAATGGTCTTGATCCGAAAAAAGACGCACCTAAGACGATTTGATATGAAATGATTTTAAGCATATTGAAAGCTCAAGTTGTTCCATGAAGTATCCGATTTAACAGAAGGTCCGTTTGCATGTGCATGGGGATACTGCGGTGGACAGGTTGATCAGGCAGGTCGCTTATTTGGCCGAAAAAGAGCATGATTCACCCTCGCAGAAACACGATCGCCAAGGACTGGCGATCGAGAAAGGCGTCGCGAATATGGCAAGGAAGCATTGTATCAGAGGTAATTGGAAGCAGATTGGATGGTCCATCATGGGTGTGGGTATCCTGAGCTGCGGAGCTGGGCATCGCACCCAACATCCGGGCTATCTGCCATTTACCGGACCTGTCAGGGTACGCATGGAATCGCCGAGACAGGCCACCGAGGACTTTAAATACCCTACGTCGCCACCCTCCAAAGAGCAGAGCCACTCCCCCATGTCGAAGACCACCACGACCAATAGCATCAAGCAGACAAGCATCTCTGTTTCCAGCGGCCAAGACCAGCCACCGTCTGAGGTGTTATCTCCACAGAGCCTGAATCAAAGGACCTATGAATTCTTCCAGGAGGACTGGGCGCCGGATATCCTTAACGAAAGTTCGGAGAACGACATCGTCAAGCTCGCGACGTTTCTACGTTTTTTTCAAACCACTCAGCCTCAGAATTCCCCTGCAGGAAACACGCCCGCCACCAAGCAAATCCAGAAAACACCTGAATCAACCCCGGTCTCAAGGCCGGCATTATCCGATTCAACCGAGGGCACACCAACACCTACTCTCAAAGAGTGAGCATGGTAAAGTACGTACATGACTTCACCTTGCACAAGGCCCGTAGAGGGCTGGGATGCCTGACTCTCCTGGCGTTCTACGCAGTCTCAGCGGGATCACTGGGCCACATCACACAGGCTCTCGGTGCAGGGGCTGAACCCATCACCAACCCAGCTGCTTCAAGCAGCGAATCCAAGGGGGACAAACCATCTTACGACACCCAGAATCTCCTGCCTCAGCTGCAGAAGCCATATAGTTTATTTGATACAGGCCTGCCCAAGGAATTCCATCTGGACCCCATGTTCCTGGAATTTCCAGAACTCTTCTCAGCACCTGAAATTGACACTGGCTCGGTGGAGGATTACCGGAACGAAAAACTCGATGAATACCAAAACATGTACGAATCAGGCATCCTGATGCGAAAAGCTGAAGAATATGAGGGTGCAAGGGATTATTTCATCAAGCTCATATTGGCAAGCCCACCCACTGAATTTCGTAAAAAGTCCCTTTTGCAACTTGCCTTGATTGCAGAAAAAAGAAACAACCTTCCAAGGGCGCATACCATATACAACCACTTTGATACCCTTTACCCTGATGACAACAATCTGGCACTCATCTACCTTAAGCAGGGCGAGCTGCTAAGCCAGATGGGGGCCGTGGAATCGGCCCTTCAAAAATACCACTTGGTCATCAGCAAGACCATGAAAATGCAGGAACTGCAAGGCAGGTATCAGCCGGTGATCCAAAGACTGACAGTCAAGGCAAAGGTGGCAATTGCCGACACCCACTTCAAGCGCGGTGATTACAAACAGGCGGCACGCCTGTATCGACGCCTGCTTGTTCAAAAACATTCCAATAGCAAACTGGTGGGTATCAATCGCCCTGTCGTACATTACAAGCTTATCCATGCGCATTATTTGGATCAAAACCACCTCATGGTGGAAACGGCAAGTGAGGAGTTTCTCAAGAATCACTCGGACCATCCAATGTCCATTGAGGTGCGCTACCTTCTTGCCAAAACATTCATTAGCAACCAGCGGAATCCAGACGCACTCAAGCATCTGTACGACATATTGAAAGAGCCCGCGCAAATGGACAAGATTTCCCCACAAGATCAGGTGCATGTGAAATTGCGCGTGGGCAAGGAAATTGCCCAGCTCATGGCCAATCAGGGAGACTCATTGAGCGCCATTCAGATCCATTTAGGCCTGCTGCAGCTCGATTTGAAAAAAGAAGACCGAATGGAAACCCTTTATCAGTTGGGCAACCTGCATGAAGAGAGAAAGCAACCTGAGAAAGCACTTGATTTTTATCAACAAATTATTGACGTTGTTTCAGATCCAAAAGATAAAGAAACAATAGATTTGATCATCGAGATGGCGCAGTGGCGAGCTGATACGCTGAAACAGCTGTAGTAGTTGGGCCACTGACTGACCCGCACTGTTTGCGGCGGTTGTTGTTCAAATCTTGGAACAAAAAACTTGGGCATATGATTGATTTGGGCAATATCTTGAGGGACATTCAAACACATAACGACATTTGTCGACAGCTGCTTGAGATTGTCCAACAGGAAAACAGGTGGCTTTCAGGTGATCCCGCAGATGAATCACGGGAAGCACCGGATCAAACGCTCAAGGCCTCTCTCTCCAAGTCCCTGACTCAAGTAGTGGAGAAAATTCAAGTACACCGAGCTTCCCTGCAGGACGCTGCCGAGAAGGATCCCGGAGGAAACAGGCATCCAGACATTCAGTCAGCCATTGAAGGAGCGACGGATATGATCATGAAGATCGTTGTCCTCGACCGTGAAAATGAGAAACTCCTGATGAAGAAAGGCATGGTCCCCAGGGAGAAGATCCCCTCCTCCTACCAATATCGCCCGAGTGAGGCGCTCAGGGCCTATGTAAAAAGCCCCTCCTGAGGCATCCCCCCATCATGGCTATCGAAAAGATCATCGTCCTGGACGATCAACCCGTGATCAGGAAACATCTGACCGAAATTTTTCAGAGAAAAAATTTACTGGTAGCACAGGCCGACGGTCTGGCCAAAGCCAAGGAGCTTGTGGACAAGGATGATTTCGACCTGATCTGTGCGGATGTTCGACTGCCGGATGGTGATGGAAGTGACATGCTGGAATATTGCCAACTGAAATCCACTCCCCCACTGGTCGCCATCATGACGGCCTATGCAAGTGTGGAATCCGCAGTGGAATGCATGAAAAAAGGTGCCTTCGATTATATCATCAAGCCCTTTTCCGATGACCAGGTTGATGTGCTCCTGAAAAAAGCGGCTGACTTCCATCAACTCGTCAAGGTCAACCAACACCTCAACCAAGGCAGCCACAGCGACACAGACCAGGAAATCCTTGGTAATTCGCCGCCCATCCAAAAACTGAACGATCTCATCCGCAAGGTCGCACGCACACAGGCGACGGTACTCATCCAGGGCGAAAGTGGAACAGGTAAGGAACTGGTCGCCCGATCCATCTTCAGGAACAGCACACGCTCACGCCAACCCTTTATCACCGTAAACTGCGCAGCCATTCCTGAAAACCTTGTCGAGAGTGAATTCTTCGGACACGAGAAGGGTTCCTTTACGGGAGCCGTTTCTCGACGTGAAGGACGCTTCGAGCTGGCACACAACGGAACTATCCTGCTGGATGAAATCAGTGAAATCTCCCCCGTGGTTCAATCCAAGCTTCTGCGCGTCCTCCAGGAACGGGAACTTGAACGGGTGGGCGGCAGCCGAACCATCAAGGTAGATACAAGGGTGATCGCCACGACCAACCGTGATCTCGAACAGAGCGTTGAAAAGAAAGAGTTCCGCCAGGACTTGTTCTTCCGGCTGAATGTGGTCCCCATTTATGTCCCGACCCTGCGCGAACGTAAGAGTGACATTGCCCTGCTTGCGGAAACATTCATGCAACGTTACGCCAAGAAGCATGGCTGCCCCGTCTGCGGGTTTGCAAAGTCCAGCCTGGAAGCCTTGGGAAAACACAGCTGGCCTGGAAATATTCGCGAATTGCAGAACGTTGTTGAACGTGCCGTTATCCTGACGCCAGAGGGAGGATACATCGAGCCCGAGCTGCTCGGGCTGCCGCACAGCCAAGTGCCTTTGGGTCAGATCCACATTCCATTAACCCGGAAAAGTCAAGCCTCTGAAGTAAGCCCATCGGCAGTGGTGGAAATGCCGATCCGAGGGGATTCCCCCATGGTAAGTTCGCCCACCGCCTCCACCTTGGACAAAAACGATCAGATCCTCCCTCTGGACGAATTAGAGAAGCAGCACATCCTTTCAACCCTGCAGGCATTTGAGCAGAATCGAACTCGAACGGCCAAGCATCTGGGGATCAGTATCCGCACCCTTCGCAACAAACTGAACGAATACCAGAAATCAGCGGAGTGCTAGTCACCTATCGAAGAAAGTCCATGAGGGAACGATTCATGATCTTCGCACCACTCTGCAGAGCTGCCTGATAGGCATACTGCACTTCATTGAGACGCACGATGGTCGCTGCAATGTCGGCGTCACCTTCCTTGGATATCATGCCCGAGATCGCGAATTCCTGGTCGTTGAGAGTGGCAAGATACGTCTCCATGCGGGCCTGCATGGTACCTGATATCCCCATGAAATGGATCAAGTGATCCTCATCGGCCTGAAGCCGTTGGATATCGGTTTCCTGAATGGCCTGGACATCCGCTGTCAGGAGATGATCGCGCAGGCTGATCAGGTCACGAAAAAGATCCACGTCCTGGCCAGCATCCTGCAGAAGCCCCGTCTCACTGCCGGTACCATCATTGCCACCGACCCATTGAGCCGAGAGAGTGGTCCCGGGAGCCACCTCGATGGAGGAAGTGCTGGCATTGCCATTGAAGGAAACGCCCGTGATACGGTCAGAGGCATCCCGAGTCACTTCAAAAGGCAGGGTGTCTGATGCCGTCCCTGAAAGAAGGTACTTGCCGCTGAATCGCGTGTTTCCAAGGGATACGGCCTGCTCGATGAGACCATCAAGCTCGGTAGCATAAACATTGAGCGATTCCTCGGACCACGTGCCATCCGCCTGAACGGCAATCTCATTGGCGCGATTGGAAAGTGTCTTGAGCGATTGCAGCAGGCCCGTGTTGCTTGTGGCGATATCCTGTTGTGTCTCGATATTATTCCTGTACTGGTTGAGAGCCGATTTCTCCGCTTGCCACAGCATGACCTTGCGCGCGGCACCAGGATCATCCGAAACCTCGTTCAACCGCAGTCCGGTGGAAACCTGGTTCTGAAGCTTCTGCTGCTGTTCCGTCAATTTCCCAAGTTGGCCCAACAAGGCCTGGGGATACATCTGTGTGCTTACTCTCATAATGAATTTACGTCATCGACCCATGGTCAGGACCGTGGAAAGCATGTCATCCACGATGGTCACCAGGCGAGCAGAGGCCTCGAAAGCCCGCTGATACTTGACAAGTTGAGTCATTTCTTCATCCAGTGAAACGCCACTGATCGAATCACGTTGTCGTTCCATCAACGATTCCATGGCCTGTTGATCCTCCAAAGCAGTACGTGTGCTTTGCAGGGTTCTTCCAACGCGCGCTACCATATCGGCATGAGCCTCAATGTAGGTGCGTTCACCAAGAGCCTCCCTGGGGGACTCAATGGCTGAAATCATCGCAGCAATCGTCTCGTTATTGCCAGGTTCACCCACGCTGTTGGAGGCTTGAAGCCACTCTGGATGATCCAAAAGTTCCTTATTCACACGAATATCCGAGGCGTTGTTTCCCTGAAAAAGGGAGCGCCCGTTGGAGTCATCAAGGGCAAAACCCTGGTCATGTATCTGGTTCAGCGTCTGCATGAGATCCTCTGCCAGGGCATTGATGTCAGAGCGCATCTCACTGAGCACGCTGCCCCTGACTTCAAGAATACCTCCCAGACGCCCCTCGGCAGGGACGAATGCATCGCCACCGGGTTGCCAGTTCAGGGAAGGAGCACCCTGTGCGCCGGATTGAACCGTCAGATTCGAAATGAGCGTCTCTCCTTCAACAACGGAAATGCCATTGACCTGGAGCAATAATCGACCATTGGCATCGGTGCTCACGTTGGTCGGCAGCATGGTACTCAGGGTCTCCAGGGCTTTGACGCGCTGATCCCTCAAGTCGTTGGCGGAATGTGAACCCCCGCGCTCCGCCTTTTGGATCGACTGATTGAGCGCTGCAATCTGACTTATCACCTGATTGGTCTCGTCAACACGTGAAGACAATTCCTCGTCCCACCGCACTTCAAGGTCCGAGATCTGACCATCCATGTTCCTTAATTGAGAAGTAAGTGCGTCAGCGGCGTCCAGGAACATATGGCGTGAAGTCCTTGAAGTCGGGTCTCCTGATACGTCATGCATGGTTCCAATAAGATCTGAGAAGAGGGCATTTAATCCCGATGCCCCACCATTTTCTGCAGCTCCCTGACCAAAGGGATTCAAAACGGAGCCCATGCCAGCCTGGATGTACTCGAGACCGGTCAGGCGTGATTCAAGAAAACCCGTCACTGATTTTTCAGATCGAATCTGTGCATCCAGAATCTGGTCACGAACCTGTTGCACCGAAACCATTCCCACACCGGTGCCCTGAGAATCCTGGCCGGCCTCGACCTGGTAGGTGGAAGCCACCTCGATCCTCTGGCGGGAGAAGTTTGGGTTGTTGACGTTGGCCAGATTATGGCCCGTCAACTCCAAACCTTTCATTTGGGTCTGCAGAGCCCGTTGTCCCATCCCTAATGTTCCCATCAATCCTGACATACTATCCTTTCTTTCGGTTTCCCGATCCTTCGTTCCGGGTATCCAAGTTCAGCAAAAATGTTCGCAGGAAAAACCACCCGACAGGGAGTTTGCCTGCATCGCTCCCCGGCCATTGTAGACATTCGGTGTCTGGTCGGGGCACACGCTGCGAAGAAGGCCTCCCATCATTTCAATGGATCGGCTCAGCAGCATGTGATTCTGACGCGCAAGTCGAGCAATACGTTGAACTGAGCCGTTGTTGTCCTCCACCAATGCCTTCACCAGGGGTTGATAGTCCAACGGCAGCCTGGGAGTCAGTTCCTCGAAAGTCATCTCGCTTGCAAGTCCCAATGTTTTTGAAAGTTGCGCCTGCATTTCTCCACGAGCAACCTTGATTTCCTCGAGAACGGACGCCTGATGGTCAATCTGTTTGGCGGTGCCCTGAATCCCCTCGGCATCCCGCAAGAGGACAAGCTCCTGCTGACGATCGAGGAGCGCAAGCAACTCACCATACTGTTTGAGCTCGTCTCTCAACCTTTCGACCAATAGCTCCACCTGATCTATCATGCATCCTCCTCCGTTACGGACGTGTCATCGACGGCGCTCGGTGCCACGGGTTGGTTGGAAACCTGATGTTGAAACATGGTTGCAAAATCCACCTGATTAGAGGCACTGATCGTGTGAGCCAGGGAATCCATCATCATATCGCCGTAGATGGCAGAGGGACCCTTGGAGGGAAACAGGCTGGAGCCACCCAAGGATTGCTGCATGCCCTTGATCACCTGCTTGACCAGCATGGCCTCAAATTCCTTGGAAAGTTCCGCCACTTTTTCAGCTTCCGTCTTGGTGCTGTCCGAGGCGATGCCTGCAAGGTTCGCCTGCATACCGAAGGACTCACTTAAGTGACTCGCGGAGTGATGTGGCGCTATCGAAGACAAAGGATTCATGGATTTTAATATCTTGAAAAGATCGGCGATGCTCACTGATAGACAATCTCGGCCTGGAGGGCACCGATTTTCTCCATCGCCTGGAAAATGGATATGATGGCAGGGCTATCAATACCCAGTGAGTTCAGGGACTGGGCCACTTCCTGGATGGTTGGCATATCATCCATTGGTACAAGCCCAGTATCCTTTGTGTCGACCGTAGCATCCGTTGCGTTGGTCACGACGGCTTCAGCGCCAGCCGGTGCCAGTGCTCCGGGCATGGCCACATTCTGTTGGTTCGCAATACTGATGGTGACTTCCCCGACTGCAATGGCACAGCTGGATATCTTGACCGCGGAGGTCGCCAGAATGATGCCTGTTTTCTCGCTGATCAGGACACGTGCCCGCAGATCGGGTGTGAATGTAAGGGGCTCGATCTGTGCGAGATAACCCACGAAATTGGACATGTTCTTATTGGGAATATTGACACGCACATAGCGTGCATTCTCAGGGGAGGCGGGATTATCTTCATACTCGGCGTTGATGGCATTGGCAATGCGAAAAGCATTGGCATAGTCTGGCTGGGCAAGCTCAAGCTCAAAATAGGCACCCTCCGGGGATTGCTTGACCACCGTCTGTTCAGGCACCTCGGTAACCACGCGGGCGCCCTTGATAATCTGCCCCACCAATGGATGGTTTTTGGTAATGGAAGCCCCGCCGGCACCTGAGGAACCTGCGCTGAAGCCGCCCACAGAAATAGGCCCCTGCACCGTTGCATAAGCAGTGATCTGGTCAGGTCCATAAAGCAGCGTCCGTAACAAAGTGCCTCCACGCAGGGACTTGGCATCACCCATGGAGGAAATGGTGACATCCACCATGGATCCGACCTTCTCGCTGGAGGAAATCAAGGCCTGAACTTCCACAATGGCAACGTTCTTGGACTGGATGGAGTCGGGCGGCACCAGGATGTTGTTTCGTTTCAATAAATTCGAAAAAGCCTGAAGGGTGTAAATCTGGCTGCGATCCCCGTCGCCAGCAAGGCCCACAACCAAGCCAATGCCAGAAACACCGTAATCGGAAATTCCACGCACATGCGTGACGTCCTTGATACGGGTCGTGACGGCACCTAGAAGTGTCTCGCCCATCAACAAACCAATGATTATCCAGTGATAAAAGTGCATACCTTGAAATTAAAAAAACAGCATTAAAATGGATTGACCTTGTCCCAGACCTTGGTGAACCAGCCTCGCTTGGTGTTGTCAGTCAAGGAACCCTTGGACGCAAATTGGATGGTCACATCGGCAAGGCTGTAACTGTAAACGGTATTTCCCGAGGTGATATCTGCTTCGCGCACCACGCCTCGCAGCACGACATCCTGGGACTCTCCGCTGAAGGAGGTTTTCTGAGCCCCCTCCACGAGATATTGACGGTTGGGCAACATATCCACCACACGCACAGAGAGCCGTGTCGTGATCTTTTCGGTGCTGCTCACATTGCCACCACCCTCAAAATCACTGGATGCATTGAGTTTCATGGAGGGCATCTGACCCCGTTTAGTGAGCAATCCACTGGCGGCCGGATTGAAGAGAAAGGCATCGATGCCGGCATCCACCCCGGTCTTTTTGCTGCTCTTGCTGGAGGTGTTCTTGCTGGCCGTCTTGTTTTCCTGAATGATCACCGTCAGGATATCTCCTATCTGGCGTGCACGCACATCGGAAATGAGTGAGGCAACCTGGTCATTCCAGGCAGCCTGGGCCCCAGCCCTCCATGTGGCTTGCGGAAGCACCAACAGCACTGCCCCAAGGACAACGAGGCTCCTATTGAATAAAAACTGAATTTTCGTCATAGACAACTCCCCTGAGGGGTTTTTTGGATTCGAGATTTCGAAGGCGCACCGTCTGTCCGGGTGCCGCTTCTTCCATCACCTCCACCTTGAGGTTGATCTGGAGAAGTCCGCGTCTGAGGTATGCCGTGACAAGGTCGCCACGTTTCACAACGGGCATGAGCCTCACATGGCGCTCGGTAAGAATATGTCCCCTCAAAAGAGTGTAGTGCACCTCATAAATCGAGACGTCTGCCGCAGGATCCAGAGGCATGGCATTTTCCGAAAGCACATCGCGTATCTCGAGAGAGAGATCATCCAGAGTCACCTGCTGTCCCCGATTCAGGCGCCTCGATGAAACGAGCACCTCGCGCAAAATCTGGATCTCCACGGGAACGGAAGCCGTCTGTATGAGCTCACCATTGACGCTCAAGGTATATCGCAACATGAGACGTGAGCGCAAACCAGTGGCCGGAGGCGTGGCCAAGACCAGCTCGCTCACCCCATCAGGAATGCGAAGATCGGTAAATGGACGGAGCAATGACACCTTGAATACACCCTTTTCCCTGGGATATTCCACCGCCAGGGCCTCGGCCAGATACTGACCCAGGTGTTCCCCGGTAAAGACCACTGATTTTGCTGCCGGGGCCACCACCTCTGCGGACCTGAGTGGGCAAATCGCCATGACGGTCAGCAACAAGATCATACTGAAGTTCTGTCGGATCATATCAAAAATCTACTTATCTCCTGAGGTTGTTGGTCATGTTCATCATCTCATCGGCAGTCTTCACCGCCTTGGAATTCACCTCAAAGGCCCGCTGGGCAATGATCATGTTCACCATTTCCTCGATGACCTTGACATTGGATTTCTCCAGAGCACCCTGATTCAGTCCACCAAAACCATTCTCATTGGGAATGCCGGCAATCCCCTCACCCGAGGCCTGGTTTTCCCTGTAGAGATTGCGCCCCATGTTCTCAAGCCCAGCGGGATTGCGAAAGCGGAAGAGATTGATCTGCCCCAGTTCCTCCACCAGTTCGGCATCACCGACCAGGGCGGAAACATTTCCATTGGGAGATATCTCGAGTCTGAGAGTGCCTTCTGGAACCAGGAACGGCATATCAATTTCAAGGCCATCGCTGGTCACCACGTTACCCTCGGCGGTAACCTTGAAGGCACCGTCCCGGGTGTAGGCATATTGTCCCCCGGGCAAGTTGACACGGAAAAACCCGTCCCCCTGAATCGCTACATTGTACATGTCCCCGGTTTGCACCATTTCACCGGTTGTAAAAATCTTGGCAGTGGCTACCGCCTGGGAGCCGTGTCCCACCTGGATGCCCGTGGGCAACTCATTTCCATCGCCCTGCGCGGATCCGGCATTACGGGTAGACTGATAGAGAAGATCCTGAAACTCGATCTTGCTTTTCTTGAAACCGGTTGTCTGGACATTGGCAAGGTTATTGGCAATGACATCGAGGCTCATCTGCTGACTCTGCATGCCAGCGGCGGAGGAATGTAAGGCTCTGATCATAATCGTCGAAAAAAATTAAATGCGTTACTATTAGATGGGTTTTCCGAGCTCGCTGATGAGCTGGCCCAGGCGCTGGTCATGCTGTTGAATCACGCGGTGGTTGGCCTCATGCCCGCGCATGACCTGGATCATCCGAGTCATCTCTTCCAAGGCTGAAACATTACTCTGTTCCAGATGCTTGTGCTGAAAATTAGGGGAATCTACGGCAACGGGAGCCACGTCATCAGGGTCCACCGGGACATAAATTCCGCCCCCAATGGATTGAATCTGGGTCATGTCATCAAAGGTCACGGCCGTGATTTGCTGCCCCGTATCGACACCTCTTTCACTCAAGGAACCGTTGGGGGCCACATCGAAATCAAGACCGGTGTCCTGGTCGATGTTCACCGGGCCGTTCCGCCCTATGAGTGGATATCCATCCTTTTTGGTGACAAGGTCCCCGAGCTCATTCAATTTAAACTCTCCATCCCGCGTGTAGGCGGTGGAGCCATCGTCCATCTGGAGTTCAAAGAAACCCTCCACGCCCAGGGCCAGGTCCGTTGCAATCCCGGTTTGCTTGATGAAGCCCCGTGTCTCGTGGTCCACGGTGCTTACGCCCGCTGGCATGAGGTAGTTGGTAGACACGACACTCTCATCCGTGGAAACCATCGGGGCGGGAAGCCCCGTATCCTCGGCCTTGAGTGTGAACACCGTCTTCCTGAAACCAGGCACACCGGCAGCACTCATGTTATCAGCAATGGTTGCGTGCCATTGCTCATAAGCCTGCATTGCCGAAGCTGCCTGGTGGATACTGATATTCATACCGACTTCAAACAAAGCAAAAGATGTGCCAAGCCTTTTTTATGCTTATTATCAACGACTTATGAATCAATCAAAACAACAGGGCGGCAAGTATGTCTACGGGGTAAGAAAAAAATGCCCACCCCCAGGAGGCTTGCCGGGGGAGCGGATCAACAGCAGGCACCAGACACAGGGGAAAAACCAATTGCCGTCGCTGATGGGAAGATTCCCAAAGGATGGCAGGGTGATCGCATCAGGAGGGATACTTGCAGTCCAGCACAATGCTTTGACCACAGGAACAAAGGACACGGATCTGGGTGATTTTTTCACCCTCCCGGTCCAGCAGGATGCGCGGCTCCTGGCAGGTGGATTCATGCGCCTCTGTCTTCGCAGCCGGAGGTGGCGCTGCTACCGAACCCGGATTGGAATCCGGCTCCTTGACCGGGGATGATGAGGGGCTCCCGGGCGGCTTTTCAGTGGAAAGATCTTCAAAGGAAGATGTTTTCAAGCTTTCGGCCAGCGAACTTAGTGGAATAAAATCATGACTCATTGGGCTATCTCCAATCACTTGGGCATCATGGTTTGCTGCGAAACCAGAGGTCGACCCGGTTGTTCAATTCATTGGTGGGTTCCTGGTCATCCAGAGGCTTGGAATCTCCAAAACCCCCGATCTTGACAACCTTCCGCGCAACAATCCCTTCATCGATCAACTTCTTACGCGTGACGATCGCACGCTGTGCGGACAAGGCCCACGTGTCACTTCCATCCGGCGCTCCGGCAGCAGACTGGTGGGTATGCCCTTCTATCTCAAGGTCAAACTGCCTGTACTGGTCGATCGTGAAGGCAAGGTTGCCGAGGATCCAGTCCCCTTGCTCGGTAAACTCGGTAGTGTCCGCCTTGAAAATGGGCTGGGTGGATTGATTGAAAACGGTCAGGCGCACGCCATCGGGTGTGAACTTCAACTTGAAGAGATCCTTGTTGGCGGCCAGGGCCGGGTCCTCCTCCAGCGCCCTTATCAGGTCCTGGTTCATTTTACGCAGCAGGAGCAGTTCCGTTGCGTCAGCCGAGGTGAAGTTACCCTCCCCCTTGGCCTGTTGTATGATTTCATTGGGCAGCAGGCCGGAGGAACGGCTCGAGACAGGATGATACCGTGCCTGCGAGGTACCTTCATTGAAATACTTGGCCACGGCTTCCTTGACCTTGGGATCGGCATTGACCAGCCAGAGCACCATGAAGAAGGCCATCATGGCCGTGGTGAAATCCGCGTAGGCAACCTTCCAGGATCCACTCGCCATGTTACAGCCCCCTCCCCGCAGCAGTCATCCCCTCATGGGTATGGTAATATACCGATTCCATCACTTGGGTCGGGCCGCCTTCAGGAGTTCCTCCATCTCATCAGCCGAGCAGCGAAACGCCTCGGCAACTCGACGCCTGGAAATCTCCATGGCCAGGGCCGGGGCCGAGCCGGTGGTGAAGCTGACCATCGCAGCGGCCATGCAACGCAGGTAATCCAGCGAGGCGCTCTGCATCAGGGCCATGTTGTTGCCAAGGGGGTTCACAAAGCCATAGGCCACCAGAATCCCGGTAAAGGTCCCCACCAGGGCGTGCCCCACGGCCTTGCCGATCAACGTGATTTTTTGGTCAATGATCCCCATGGTGAGAACGATGCCCAGCACCGCAGCCACGATCCCGAAGCCGGGCAGGGCATCCCCGGTTTTATTGATTACGTCAATGGGTTGTTGTCCTTCCCGCTTCATGGTGTCCAGCTGCACCTCCAGCAGGCTGTGCAGCTGTTCCCCCTTTACCTTGCCATCAATCACCGGACGCAAGCCCTCACAGAGGAAAGAGATCCCCTCCTTGTTGGCCAGGAAGTTGGGATACTTGCTCAGGATGGCACTGGATTCCGGATCGTTGACATGTTCCTCGAGGGCGATCATGCCGTTCTTGCGGGCCAGCATGAACAACTCATACATGGCCTGGAAGAGTTCGTCATAGGATTGCCGGGTATAGGGTGTTCCCTTGAGGGTCGCAAAGGCGCCCTTGAAGAGACGCATCAGGACATTCCACGGGGCCATGATCACCATCCCACCGAAAGCCCCCCCGCAGATGACTAGATATTCATAGGGAGCCCATAATTTCCAAAGATCCGCTTCCCAGTGGCTTGAACCCAAATAACCGACAATGATCGAGGCAAAAACAATAATGGCACCAAAAATGACAACCATGACGATTCCTTTCGCAGGGGATACGGGACGTTCTCAGAGGTCTCTTGCGAGCCCCCGGATCAGGAGGATGGCCTCGGAATGAATCTGGCAGACCCGCGACTCGGTGACCCCCAGGATGGCTGCGATCTCCTTGAGACGCATGTTCTCGTAATAGTAGAATGCCAGGACCTTCTTCATGCGGTCGGGCAGCTCGTTGATCTTCTCCTTGATTTTCTCAGCCAGTTCCTGGCGCGAAGTGACTTCATCCGGACCCGGTGTATCCGCATCCTCCAGATGCACCCCCACAAAGCCTCCTTCCGAGCCAGAGCCGTCATTGCAGTCGTGGATGGACACAAAAGTAGCGGGACGGATGGTCTCCATCAGCTTGCGATAATCCTTGAGGGATATCTGGAGCGCGGCTGCGACCTCGTCCTCTTCCGGCATGCGCTGGAGCACGGATTCAAGCTCGGTGATGGCGCGCTCCACCTTTTTGGCTTTCTCATGGATGGAACGAGGCACCCAGTCCATGCGGCGTAACTCGTCCAGGACGGCACCACGGATCCGGTGCTTCGCATAACCTTCAAAACTGGCTTTCTGGGAAGGGTCAAAATTCCGGATCGCGTTCAGGAGCCCCAGCAGACCGGGGCTGTAAAGATCCTCCTGATGCACGTGCGCCGGGAGTGACATGGCCAAGCGCCCCACCACACCGCGCACCAGCGGCAGGTATTCCTTGACCAGGGCGTTTTCAGATTCACCTCCCTGGTCTTGACTCGAATAGGAGGCCCACGCCTTCCTCAAGAGGGGCGCGGTGTGCACGGCCTCAAGGGTGGCTGTATCGGCGACTGTACATTCGGCATTCATGCCTCTTTCCCTTTCATTTCAGGGGACAACCCGGCGAGCGTATCTTCCTTGCCGATTTTTTCCCGAAGCGCATCCTTCAGACATCGGATCCAGATACGGCCCCACCAACGCATCAGCAGGCCGGCCGCGTAGGCCGCCACACATGACTTCCACAGGACACTCAATCCGTCTCCTTCGGTGGAGAAACCGAATCCCAACCCGATCAAGAAGCCAAGCAAGCCCCCAAGTATCATCATTTTTTTCATAGGTCGTCGCGTGTCCTTAAAACAAGGGAGCAAATGGCTTGCCAAGAAGATATAAGGAATATCATGATTTTTTTAAGTATCTAGGTTGGAAGGAAATACACTTGAAATAACACTTGAGGATCTGAATAATTCAAAGGTTCCAGGTATTTTTTGCCCACCACTCAATAAGACAACTGGGCAATTTGTGCCTAGCAGGACATTCATCAAGTTCCCCCAGTGTGGCTGCTCGTCAATGTGCGTTAAAACGATTCCCTTGAGCTTGAAACGCTCAAAGGCCCTGATCTGCTCGTTGAGGTTCGAGGTGGCATAACACGCATTGAGCACCAGGTATCGATCACACGCCGGCAATGACTCCAATTGGGGCTCCAGGGCTAGACACTGGTCTGAAAAATGCGTTGCAATGCCAGGCAGGTCGATGAAAAGCGGGGATGCTGCAAGATCACCTTGACGATCCTCAGGAAATCGTGAGATGGATGCCTGAAGCATTTCAGCGTAGACATCGAGCATTTCCGTCGTGTTGGGTTGAATACCATCCAGACGCCATACCGATGGTGTCAGATTGCGCTGAAACACCAGGTGCGCCATCCATTTACACAATACCGTCGTTTTACCGCAGCCTGCGGGGCCAAGGAAAACAAGGGGTCGTTCACCCGTCCTGGGGTCCTCGGTGGGCGAAGGCAGTAGTTCCATCACGAGACTGCGGCAAAAGGCCAGTTCGTCCCGGACATAATCAGGCATACCACCTTGAAATCGAAGGGCCAGTCGTTCCAGCATCTCCGAGATCCAGTAATCACTCAGGCCCATGCTTTTGAGGATGGGTTCCACGCGCCATTGGCCCTGCCCCCCTGCCTGCCCCCTTGTTCTGGGAGCTGGGACGGGTGGATCCTCCGGTTCAACCGTTTTTTGAAGTTCCTGCTGGTAGACCTTGAAAAAGGGGGGAGCCGTTTCCTCCTGGTGATCGCCGGGTGTCCGGTCCACCGGGGGTGGATTATCCTGGCTGGGAACCTGGATGACCAGTTCAAGCTGCGGCTTACGCCAGATGCGCGCAAGACCCTGGGCAGCATGTTGCCGCACTTCCTGGATCACGGCCCGGGGGCCGTACTGCTGTCTGGCTTTACGCACGGCATCCTGCGGTGAGTCCGCAAGCATGGTGACTGTTTTCACGCAGATATCCTTTCAGAGTGAATCATGGTAACTTGATTTCCTTACAAGAAAATCTAGGTGGCAACCTCGTCTTCCTTGGGCAAGGTAACCACGGCAAATGTTTTAAGGGGGATGTTTTGCGGAATCTCTGTGAAACCAATCACAGCAAGGTCCGAGAACGTGGACTTCAGGAATCGATACAGGGCAATACGCACCTGGGGACCACAGACCAATACCGGATGAAGCCCGCTGGCAGTCATTTTCTGGATCGAGGCGGAAAAGGCATCCACCAGTTTCCAGGCAAAATTAGGCTCAAGCACAAGGGCCACTTCATTGACTGATTTACGAATCCCCTCCGAGATGGTGTGCTCGACCGCTGGATCCAGGGAAAGCGTGTGAATATGACCGTCCTCGCTTTTCCAGGGATGCACGATGGATGAGGCAAGGGCCTGCCTGGCCTGCTCGGATAATTCGTCCGGGTTCTTGGTATGGGGCGCCATGTCACTGATTCGTTCCAGGATTTCAGGCAGGTTCCGAATCGAGAGTCCCTCAGCAAGCAGGTTCTGCAGGATGCGGTGTACATGCCCGACGGTCAGGTGCGCGGGAATCAATTCATTGATCACCGCAGAATGCGAATCTTTCAAATGGTCCAACAGATTTTGAACATCCTGGCGCGTCAGGATTTCAAATGCGTTGCGCTTGATAATCTCGGACAAGTGAGTCACCAGGACCGTGGGGGCATCCACCACGGTGAAGCCCTTCATCTCCGCTTTCTTTTTTTCAACGGCGTTGATCCATGTAGCCGGCAACTGGTAGACCGGTTCCTTGGTCGGGATGCCCTGGAGGATTTCCTTGCTGTCCGAGGCATTCATGGCGAGCCATTGACCCGGTTGAATTTCGCCCTTGGTATATTCCTGTCCCTTGAGCAGCAAACGATATTCGTTGGCCTGCATTTGGAGGTTGTCCTTCACCTTGATGGGAGGGACAACCAAGCCCATTTCACGGGCAAAATTCTTACGGATACCGGTGATCCGTGTGAGAAGATCACCATTCTTGGACTGGTCGGCAAGGTGCACGAGTCCATAACCAAGCTCCAGTTGAATCGGGTCCAGCTTAAGCATTTGCTCAATGGATTGCTCCTGCTGCTCTGGAGTATTTGCCACCTGTTGAGCCGCCTTGGGTCCCTTGGCGTCCGTCGAGTCATCCTCGTTCATGACGTCGTTAAATGAATCCTGGAGCTTGGGAAGAAAGTAGGCCGCAGAACCGAAAAGAACTGCCAGGGTAAAAAAGGGCAGGAAAGGAAAACCTGGGATGAACATCATGACACCCAGCATCCCGGATAGAATCCAGATGGCCTTGAAGGAAAAAAACAGCTGCCCGGTCAATTCCCTTCCCAGGTTATTCTTGGCCGTGGCCCGAGTCACCAGAATACCGGTGGCAGCCGAGGTGATCAGGGCGGGAATCTGCGAGACAAGGCCATCACCAATGGAAAGGAGTGTATAAAGTTCCAGGGCATCCGGCATGGTCATCTGCCTCTGAAAAATGCCGATCCCGAAGCCACCTATGATATTGATGACGGTAATCAGGATGCCGGCAATGGCATCACCTCGCACAAATTTACTGGCACCATCCATCGCACCATAAAAATCGGCCTCAGCTTCCACCTTTTTACGCCGCTTCCTCGCCTGCAATTCATCAATCACCCCCGCATTGAGCTCCGCATCAATGGCCATTTGTTTGCCAGGCATCGCATCCAGGGTAAAGCGTGCAGCCACTTCAGCGATACGACCCGCACCCTTGGTGATGACAATGAAGTTCACGAGTACGAGAATGATGAAAACCACCAGTCCCACGATAAAATTGCCACGTACGACAAAGTTACCGAAAGCCTCGATGATATTGCCTGCATACCCGTTCAACAGGATCAAGCGGGTAGAAGCCACATTCAGGGAAAGGCGAAACAATGTCGCCATCAGCAGCATGGTCGGAAACCCTGTGAAGTCAGCAGAGTCCTTGAGATACAGGATGACCAGGAGCATGAGCAGCGAGAGCGCAATACTCAATGCCAACGCACCATCCAAAAGCAGGATGGGCATGGGCAGAATCAGGAACATGACAATGCCAAACAATGCCAGTGGCAGCCACATATCCAGCCCGTAGACGAGCTTTTTTCGGTAATTCTTCCCGAGTATATTTTCGATGTTCATACGGTTGATCCTCAGGCCTCTTGCCCGCGGAGACGGTATTTGTAAGGGTTCAGGCGATAGACCGCGGCGAGAATTTCTGCAATCGCGGCATAAAGAGGTGCCGGCACTTCGTGCCCCACCGGCGTGGATTTATAGAGCGATCTTGCGAGCGGCTTGTTTTCCATGATGGGAATCTGGTGCGCACGGGCGATCTCCTTGATCTTTGCAGCAAAAAGGCGTTCTCCCTTGGCAATCACCCGCGGTGCCGTCATTTTTCCGGGATGATACTTCAAGGCCACCGCGTAGTGGGTCGGGTTGGTAAGGATCACATCGGCCTCAGGAACATCCTGCATCATCTTGCGCTGCCGAAGCGCAATGCGCATCTGATGACGACGTCCCTTCATCTTGGGATCACCCTCCTGATTCTTGTGTTCCTCCTTGACCTCCTCCTTGGTCATCATCAGGTCCTGCTGGTTCTTCCAGAGCTGATAGGCATAGTCCAGGATGGCAAAGAGGAACATCATGAGCAGGCACTTCACAAGCACGGAGATCGTCGTCGAGGACACAAACTTGATAAAATCGCCAACCCCAACCGTGGAAGTGAAAATAGGAGATTGAATGGCCTTACGTGCTTCAGTGAAAAGGGCTCCTCCAAGGATACTGATTTTCCCGATGGAAAAAAAAGCGGTGACCAGGGCATTGGTGGAAATAATTTTCTTCCAGCCAGTGGCTGGATTCAGCTTGCTCCACTTAAAATTCGCAGCCTCCAGTGTGAGCTTGCCTTTAGTCTGCGACAACCCTGCCAACACCCCACCCAGGGCGGCAGAGCCAACCACGGGAGCCACCATTTTCCCAAACGTGACGCTGGAGTTCGAAAAGTATTCCTGCATGAATTCCTGCTTGAGCACCACACCTCCCATCTGGGTAAACATGCCGGACATGATCATGGAGGATTCCTGCCATATACTGGGCCCAACAACGACCAAGGACATGACGCCAGCGCCGGTCACAAAGAGGGTCTGGATTTCGGCACTCTTGGCAAACTGACCATTGTTGAAGGCATCCTGCATTTTCTTGGGGGACGCCTGCTCTGTCTTTTCCCCGACATGCTCACTCACGGGAAGGCCTTTCGATGGCTATGTGCATGATGATTTGCATGATCACTATCCCCGCAGTGACGCGGCCGCTTTCATCAAGTCCAGGGGAATGCCCTTCACGAAGTGCACAATGTGCTCGGCCATCAAATCACAGGTCATCCCGAAAACGATGATCCCTGCAAGGATGCGAAATGAGAAACTCTCGGAAAACACGTTCATCTGGGGCACCGCGCGACCAAGAAACGAAAACATCAGCAGTAGCACAAAGGAAACCGTCATGATGGGTCCTGCAATGAGGAGTCCTACCGAAAAGATGCTGGCCGTCATGGCAATGATGTCTCTGAGAAAATTACCGTTGAATTGCGCCTGCCCCATGGGTAGGACCTCGAAACTTTTGGAGAGGCCTACAAAAAACCAGTGATGCATGTCGGTGGCAAAAAAAATCACGATGGCCAACTGATACATGATGTTGGTAGGAAGTGCAGACTGGTTGGATTGAAATGGGTTGATGTCCATGCTCATCATGAGACCAATCTGGATGGATACCAGTGATCCGGCCACGTCCAGGGCATAAAAGAAAAGTTTACTGGCAAAACCGAGCAACAGGCCCACGCAAATTTCGCTGCCCATGAGGAGGATCAACTGTGTCAGCGGCCACCCGTCCAGCGTCACCTGGGGCTGGCTCGAAGCGACAAAGAAGGCCGCCATGGCACCCAGCGCAATCCTGATTTTCACAGGAACGCTTGTCGCGGAGAATGCTGGTAAGGTCGCAAAGAGTGCGGACGTACGCATCATCACCAAAAGCCATGTGGTAAAAAGTGCCGATATCACCTTAAGGACCACCGAAGCAGCAAGTGTACCAAGCAGGAAAAGGGAACGAAAATGGTGGCATCCTCAACGCGAGAATCACTTTACCATCTCGGGGGTAAGCTGAATCATCCAAGTGGTATACTCAATCAGGGTACGCAGGATCCATGGAGATGCTATAAGAAGAAAAGCCGCAATCCCGATGGTTTTGGGGACAAATGTCAAAGTCTGTTCATTAACCGAAGTCACGGTTTGGATAACACTGATGCTCACCCCTATCAGCATACCGGTGAAAAGGATCGGCGAGGCAAGCTGGGTGGCCTTGAGAAGCATCATTCGAATCAGTTCAACAGCAAAATCAGGATTCATGGTTTTGTTTCCGCGTCTATTGGGATTAAGTGGCAAAGCTTTGCAGAAGGGAGGTCACAATAAGGTTCCACCCGTCTACCAGGACGAATAACAGGATTTTCAGGGGAAGAGAGACCGTCACGGGAGGCATCATCATCATACCCATACTCATCAGGACGGTCGCTACGATCAGGTCAATCATGATGAAAGGTACAAAAAGCAGAAACCCGATTTGAAAGGCTGTCTTAAGTTCACTGATGACAAATGCAGGAATGACAATATTCAGGGGTATCTCCCCGCTGCTCGAGGCCTGCACACCCGCCATTCTAGTGAATAACTCCATGTCCTTCGGGCGAGTCTGCCCCAGCATGAATTCCTTGATGGCCACGGAGGCCCCCTCCAGTGCCTGCTGGCCGTTAATCTGCTTTTGGGAATAGGGATCAATGGCGTTGACTTGAATCTTGGACCATGTGGGGGACATCACAAACATGCTCATGAAAAAAGCCAACCCAATGATGATCTGGTTGGAGGGCGCACCCTGAAGCGACAGGGCAGATCGAATGAAAGAAAGCACAATGACGATCCGGGTAAAGCTTGTCATCAGCAGGATGATGGATGGCGTCAACGTCAATAGTGTGATGATAAAGAGAATCTGGACACCCATATCCACATTGGCAGGGTCCCCGGACGGGTTGAAACCAAGGTTGAAGCTAAAAGGCAAGGCTCCTCCTGTACCATCCGTTGCCTGCGCCAGCGTGGAGGGGCACATGGTCGTCAGCATCAGCCATGAGACCAGAGGCCAGAGCCAGCGGATCATGGGGAAACGGAGCTCAGGTGGATGCATGCATGGCCTTCCTTATCTCGCCCTCAAAGTCGTCCTTCTTGCTCACCTGATTACCTTCCTGCGAAGGCATCGACGCAGCAACCGTCTCTTTCAATGGAGTGACAGCAGGTGTTCCCTGCTGTCCACTGGTCACCAGGAAACGCTCCCCCTGGTAATCGACCACATAGAGGGCATTCCTCTGGTTGAGTGCTCGGCATTCAAGAATTTTAAGATGCCCCTGCGCATTTTTATTTTGAAGCAGGCCCCCGTATTTTCGAAAGATCATCACTCCACCAAAAAAAATGGCCAACACGGTGATCAGTGCCCCAAACATGCGCAGCCACGAGGCCAGCAGATCATCTACTGACTCCATGGAGGGCGTTTCCGTGACCGGTTCTGCCCCCAGGCAGGTCCCGATCAAAACGGTAACGAAGGTCCAGACCAAAACGGCCCGTTGGACATGTAGGGGTCGCGCCATGTTAGAAGAGCTTGGTAAGCTTGATCCCGAAACGGTTGTCAACCACGACCACTTCGCCCTGGCCGATCAGTTTATCATTGACGTACAGATCTGCCGGTTGATCAGATTTTTTATCCAGCTGAACCACCTTGCCTGGCGTCAGTTCCAGCACACTCTTCATTGGCATCATGCAGGAACCCAATTCCACCGAAAGTTCCACTGGAACATCATAAAGCATTTCCAGATTGTTTGTAGATTCATTCTCTTCTGCCGCATCATCCATAACATTCCTTGTCTATTGTTCAATTTTATGGGTGATCTTGAAGGCCCATTTTTCATTTAATTTACCCATGGTTCCCTTGAAGGCTGCCCTCTCTGCCATGCGTAACTCGGCCTTCTCGAAAAAGGCAGAGGGAAAAGGCAGGAACTGCCCCACTCTAAGGCCTGACATCTCCTTGAGGGTGATCTTGGCCCCATGACACCATGCTGAAAGTCGAACCGGGATATGATCAAATCGATCACTCCAGTCGGGTACGCGCCCCAGCGCACCACCCGATGTTCCCTCCACTTCAGGATCCACTCCGCTGAGATTGCCAATGAGAGGTTCCAGCGTGAGATGCGGGATAAGTATTCGTATACGACCCTCAGACTCGGCAAAGCGGGTCTTGATGATTATTTGAAACGCCTTGGCGTCAAGGGACGAGGATCGCACATGCTTTGGATTGGACTCATGAGTCACGATGGAGGGCTGGATGTCGGTTGTTTCTCCCCAGAGGTTGGACCATTCAGAGGTAATGATTCCAATGACGTCATCCAGCAGCGAAATCTCCACGTCATTTAATTTTTCAACGGGCCCCGCCGTCTTGGCAGGTCCCCCCAGGAGCCGGTCGACAATGGAAAGTGCCGTCGAAAGTGGCAATTCAATCAGGGAATGTTTACGCAAAGGCGCCATGCTGATCATGGAAAGGTGGGTATGTTCCTCCATCTCATTGAGGCCCTGCCGCATGATGATGGACTCCAGGCTTTCCAGCTCCATGTCCATCTCGATCCGCAGGTAGAGGCTCAAGCGAGCCGCGAGACTGCGCACGAAACGTTCATGTACATTTCGCAGCTTGCGCATTTCCCTGGGAGTCAGAAAGGAGGAACCCTCAAAATCAAACGCCTGGACAGTGTCCGCCCCTGCGGTTCGCAAACGCCCCCCCTTGCCCAGCACCGTGAGCGTCTCGGATACGGGCTGGGTGGTTTCCTCATCTCCTGTGGGCTTGGGATCTGGTGTTTCTTCCATGACTTTGAATAAGGGATTCCCTGTTGAGGAGGTTTTTCGAGCCTAAAAATTACTCCATTTAATAATGTTAACCCGCTTCACGAAATCTCCATTGAGCTCCTTGTTACAGGCTTCTTTTAACATCTTTTTTAAGTTTTGTTTGGTTTGATTCGGCAGATCGTCAATCTGCTCCATGGACAGGCTCGATATCATTTCAACTGCCTTCTCCTGAATGACATACTTGTTTTCTGTTATAATGGTCTGGGCCTTTTTGTCTTTTGCCTGAACTGCAATGGAGACGAACAAGCGACGGGTCCCCTTGCTGCCCTTGACCGGGACATCTAGATTGTCGAAGACGGTCGTGAGAGAATTTTCCGCAGGATCTGCATCCTTGTCTTCTTTTGCACTGGACTCACCGCCCTTCTCTTTCTCTGATTCCTCAATGGCGGGCGCGGTAGTGTTCGTGAGGCTCGTTTGGGATGCACCCACAGGATTTCCAGTTGCTGCCGCAATTGTCTCCTTGATATTTTTGACAAGCACAAAGTGTGTCAGAGCCCACGCCGTGGCCGGCATGATCACCAACGCGGCAATCAAGGGAAGCCAGGCCTTGATGGAGGCTTTGGACGTTTCCTGGCCTTCTTCCTGGTCTTTGTCTTTTTCTTTTTCTTTCATCAATTCAAGGGGGTTTTCCGAAGGCGATCAGCGCATACTTCAGCGCGGCAGGTTGACCAGTTCCTGGAGCAACTGGTCGCTGGTGGAAATCATGCGTGCGTTGGCCTGGAAAGCACGCTGTGCCATGATCAGGGAGGAAAATTCTCCGGTAAGATCCACGTTGGATGTTTCCAGGGCACGCGAGCGGATATGCCCCACATGCCCCGAGCCGGGTGTGGACCCAAAGGCCTGCCCGGCATCGTTCACCGGGGTGGCCGCTTCAAGGTTGGAATACAGATTGCCACCCAGCTTGTTGAGTTCCTGCGGAGCGGCAAAGCTCTGGAGCAGGATCTGGCCACCTTGATAACTCCGCTGGTCATCAAAATGCATCAGGATACGCCCGTCCATGGTCACTTCCGCACCGACGAAACCCGCGTTGCCGGGATCGAAACCACCACGGATGGATGGATCATCACGGAAGAGAAGATCCCCCTCACCGCCGTTACCGTCTCCGAGCGCGCCCTGAACACGGTATCCCTGCGAGTTGACGAGGTAGCCCTGATTGTCCTCCCTGAAATTGCCCGCACGGGTGGCAAATGACTCTTCATTTGCAGCGTTCTTGACGATGAAAAAGCCCTTACCGTTTTCGATGGCCAGGTCGCTTCCGTGACCCGTCTCGGTAATCCCGCCTCCGGCATAAGAGGTGGTCACACCGGCACTGACAACGCCATTTCCAAATTGCGAGGCAACGTTTCCTCCCGATCCTGAAACCATCGCTTCCCCGAAAGTATCGGCAAAGTTCAGACGGGCGCTTTTGTAGCCCGTGGTGTTGACGTTGGCAATGTTGTTACCAATCAAGTCGATCTGACTTTGAAATTGCTGGAGTCCACTGACCCCGGTATTGAGTGAATTAAGCATCGTGTTTTTCCTGTTTAATCATGGGATGTGAGTAGTTAAAAAACCCATCCTTGGGACCGACAGTTTCCTCTGGTAAATTAATGGAGAGCAGCTCCTGCAGATCGTAAAGTTCTCCGTCTACCTCGATCATGGGCCGACCATCCTGGAATTTCACGGCGGAGACTTTACCATCGAGCGACTCCCCGAAATCAACCTCACGACCCAGCATGCCGTTGGCCTGTGTGATCTGCTGCTCCAATCTCATGGCAGCCAAATCCGACTGCATGGCCCTGGCCTGCTCAAGGCTGGAGATCTGCATGACCTGGGAAAGAAACTCCGAGTCTTTTTTCGGCTCAAGCGGGTCCTGTGAAGAAAGCTCCACGGTTAATAATTTAAAGAAATCCTCCTGATTTACCTCGTTCAGGCCATTGGAAACCTGTGACAGGTTTCCAAATTGTCCATTGGCCCCTGCCGTGACGTTTGAAGTGATGGCACTCATTTTTTGGGTATCATAAAATCTGTTAAAATCATTCAAGCCCAGGAGAGCAAGCTCCCCTCGGCGCGTTCCTCTTCCACGCCTTCCGATGGCTCGGCTGCCAAGCCCGCAGCGGAAGTTTTCAGGGGACTCCCCTGCGGATGCATGGAATTCGATGGCGTTCCGGTTTCCTGATCCGTATCGGCGTTACCGCCCGACATGCCGTGGTCTGAATCCAGCTCAGGGTCTCCAAGTTGAATGCCTTGCTGCCCCAATTCTTTCTGAAGTTCCGCCCAGTGAGGTTTCAGCAAGCCGGAGGTCGCCTGGTCCATGCGAACAGCCACCATGACATCCGATTCATGCTGCTGCAGCGTGAGGTAAAGCGCCATATTCGCATCCGGACGCACGAGCACCTGCATGGGCTGCCCTGGACTTTGCTTCATCACGATGGCCTGCTCCTGAATCATGGACTGGATTTTCCGGATGGAATCCACCGTGGCAATGGCCTGGGTGGCCGCAATCGATGACTTGGCACTGGAATGCACTTGCCATTCACCCCCAAAATCCTGACGACCAAATTGATGGGCCGGGTCGAATCCTCCTCCCGTGGAGGAGGAACCACTCGAGCTTGTTTCCACCCCAGCCACACGGGTTACCGTCGCCACGGATGCGGCACGTTGCCCCTCCGGGAGTGATTCACCCTTGGCTTGCGATTGATTTTTGCCCACCTGTGCTGTCATGGCTGCTTGATCCTGTGTTGCCTGCTGCAGGGATACATTTCCTGAGCGATTTGCACCCGAAGCATGAGGCGTGCCATGATAGACAGGTACTGCCTGTGCCGCTGCGGAAGCGGCGCTACTGGCGCTGGCAAGTGCGTTTTCGACGGATTTGACCGCACCCGATGTCAGGGGAGCCGTCGAGGAAGCGACAGGACGAGGGGCAATTTTTGCCCCTTCCTGTTGATTCCCATCTGCAGCAGAGTCATTTTTGCCGCCTGTGCTTTGCCTGGTGGCATCTGTTTTGGCATGACTTCCCTGTGGATCGGCTTTGTTGGTGGCTTTTGCTGCTTCGAATGACGAGGCGGCTTGCCCTCGGTCGGCAAAAGGTTCCGAAATACCCCTGGCCGGGGTTTTCGGCGAACCCGGAACCTGCCCTGTTACTTGAGCAAGGGAAGGTTCGGAGGGTTTTGACGGATGGCTCAAGGCACCGGTGGGGGCAAACCACGGTTCATCCCCCTGATTCACCCCTTCTACCCGCGGATGAGCCGCCAGGTGCAGCAATTCACAATCGAGCTGCTCGCGAAAGGATTCATCGGTATCCGCTGCCGTATCTTGCTTGGCACGCCGGGATTTTTCCCGTGACTCAAGCTTTGGAAATTCCTGTATCAGTGAAGCATTCATGTCATAAAAAGCATATGGTTCGTTGCGATGGATGGGGCTGGTTGAGGCGTCAAGAAGTGCCAAGCACTGGGAAGAAAAATGGTTCAGTGCGTTTTTTCAGGATTTATTTTTCAGGATTTATCTTCTCGTATTCATCGAGAATCTTCATGACTTTCTTCTTTTGATCAGGTGTACCGCCAAGCCAGACCTGCACGACCTCCCCGAATTCACTGGGTTTCATCATGGCAAACACCTTGGCAACCTCTTCAGGGCTCTTGGGATCGAGAATCTCAGCGGTTTGTGCCGGTTCGAGGGTCTTGAACAAGGCCTGCATCTTGGCAATGTTCTTTTTTTCATTCTCTGAAATGGTGATGATGGATTTGTTAACGAGATTGGTCATTTTCTTGAGTTCTGCAAACGTCACCTTGAGATTGTCTTCCTGCTTCTTGACCTTCGCCGCCCTTTCTTTCAAATCACTCCTCAAGTATACTATTTCCGTATAAATCTGGTCCCATTCAGGGTTGTCATATGCCCAGGAAGGCGCGTCGATGGAAGAGCCCTGTTCGGGATCCTCAGAGGTATTCTTTTTTTGGATTTTTTCGATAGCGGCACGCACACCTGGGCTCGAATTTGAGATCTCCCCGTCTAGCATCCAAAAGGTTACCCCAAAGAAGAGAAATCCACCGAGGAGCACGGCGAACAGGCTGGATTGCAGCAGTTTTTTCATACGAAACCCTAGGTCACGGAGCCAGCCCGCAGGGACAACTCGTCCAGGAACAACTGGTCATGCTTATTGACCGTCTGTGCGTGCACACCGGCAAGCCTGTCCTTATACTTTTCCAACACCTCCCGCTCACGCCGGGCGGAGGTCAGGAGGTCCTTGTGCTTCTCCAGAATGGCCTCTGCCTCCGACAGGTGCCCCTGCGTTTCGGAGAGGCGCTGCTCAAAATATTCAAAGCCAGAACGAAAGCCCTGCACGGTGGAGATGGATTGAGAGCGGGTCAGGGCCTCCTGATAACGTCGATGCTCGGCCTGCAGTCCCATCTGAAGGGCATCCAGCTTCTGCCGGAGGGCCTGGACACGATGGAGGGCCTGCGCATGCTGGTTAATCGCCTTGCGTTCGTGTTGATTTCGCAACTGCAGGACCGTATCCAACTTAAAGACAAATCGTTTCATTCAGACTCCTTGAGATTCAGCGTTTATCGGCGGCAACAGGTTCCTTATCTTCCAGGGCCTCCTTCAGTAATGTCAGGCTTTCATCGATCGAAAACCCTTCATGAACGGATTGCATGAGAAACGCGTTCAAAGCAGGTCGCAGACGAATAGCCCGGTCCAAGCTTGGATTTGACCCTTGCTTGTAGGCCCCGAGGGAGATGATGTCACGGTGCTCATGGAATTCCGCCATGGCCTCACGGGCCTTGTGAATCCACTGCTGTGTTTTTCCTTCACTGAGATCCTCAAAGAGGCGGCTGACACTGTGAAGCACGTCAACGGCAGGGTAGTGGTTTCGGAAAGCAAGTTCTCGGCTCAGCACAATGTGGCCATCCAATACGGAACGAACGTGGTCCGCAACCGGATCGTTCATGTCATCCCCCTCAACCAGAACGGTAAAAAGCCCGGTGATGGCCCCGTTTTCGCCCGCTCCAGCCCGCTCCAGCAATTGTGGAAGCATGGCAAATACGGACGGCGGATAGCCCTTGGTCGCCGGAAGTTCTCCAACGGACAAGCCCACCTCGCGCTGGGCCATCGCAAAGCGCGTGACGGAATCCATCATCAATAAAACATTGAGTCCCTGGTCTCGGAAATATTCGGATATGGCCATGGCAGTGTGGGCACCTTTGAGCCGCATGATGGGGGTCTCGTCAGATGTAGCCACCACGACCACCGATTTTTTGCGAGCCTCTGGAGACATGTCCCTCTCAAGGAACTCCCTCAGTTCCCGTCCACGTTCTCCAATCAGAGCGATGACGTTGATGTCGGCCTCGGCCTGCCCGGCAATCATTCCAAGCAATGTGGATTTACCCACACCACTTCCGGCAAAAATACCAAGACGTTGACCTACGCCACAGGGAACAAACGTATCCAGAACCTTGATCCCGGTCGTGAAACGCTGTTGAATCCGTTGGCGCCGTAGAGGATGCGGAGGGGAAGCCTTGAGTGATGCGAATCCATCCCCACATACGGGGCCCTTGCCGTCGATAGGTTGGCCCAGGCCGTTGAGCACACGCCCCATGAGGTCAAACCCGGTTCGAACCTGGAGGGGACTGCCCTCACTGATCACGACACTCCCGGGACGCACCCCTTGCATGTCGGAAAATGGCATAAGCAGAACGCTTTGATCATGAAAACCCACGACCTCGGCAAGGATTTCTTTCTCGCTGTGCCTTCCTCGAATACGGCAAAGGTCACCGATGGAAGCAAGGGGGCCGGAGGATTGTACCACCGATCCGGTCACCTTGACCACCTTGCCTCGTCGCGCCACCGGGTTGAAGGAATCCACTTGGCTCATCGAGTAAAGGAAACGTGCCAGATTTAGTTTTGGAACTGAAAGTGCTGTGCTCATGTATCTGTTTTTCCAGGAAGGTTCGTAGGAAGAATCCTTTCCGAGGTCTCTTGCTTCAACTGGGCGGTTTGTTTCATCTGCTGCTCAATCAAAGCTTCTATCTGTTCCCACTTTGACTCTACCGTGGAATCAAAGTCCCCAAAGGGAGTCTTTACATAACAACCTCCACGGGTAATGGATGTATCGGAAATAAACTGTATTTTTGCCTGATGCTCAAAGGTAGCAGCGGGATTTTCCCCAAGGGCGTCACCAAGCAATGCAAGGTCCTCGGGATGGAGTTGAATCTGGGTATCAACGTCTTTTTCAAGCTCCTTGAGTGCTTGAGCAATGACAGCACGCACACGTACCGCATCCAATGGGATGTCGGCCACCAGTTTACGGGTCAGGGTCAGTGCCATGTGCGAGAGTGCCTGCTCCATTTCCAGAAAGGCATTGGGAATAGCCTCCTGAAAAGACTGGATCATGTCACGAATCTGCATGGCCGACTCGTGATGCTCCCGCTCCACTTGACCGCGTATTTCCAATTCCAGATCGCGCCGATTGCACTCGAAATCCCGTTCCTGCTGCCCCTTGAAATGTGCCTTGATAGAATCCCAATGGGATTCCTTCATGGAAAGTGTCACTTCCCGCAAGGGAAAGGAACCCGGACATTCAAGGACCACATGCGAAGGGTTCATGAAGAACCTCCCATGGCATTGGAGAGATCAATTTCCTCCTGGCTCTCCAGGTTGCGGGCACACTCGACAATCCGGAGCTGGGCAGCCTCGACTTCCTTGGGTTTGGTGGAGGTCATGAATTCCATTTCCTCGGTAACAGACTCAGCCGCACGCCTGGACATGCAGGAAAGCACAAAATTGCTCAGGGCCTCAGAGACATTCTTCAGTGCCAGAGAGAGGTCCTTCATGTCCACATCGCGCAGGATTTTCTGTACATCCTGCGCATCCAGGTGAATAAAATCCTCAAAGGTAAACATTTTCTGCTGGATGGCTGCTCCGAGTTCGGCATTTTTTTCATCCATGACAGCAAGAATACTTTGACTGACTTCCTTACCCATTGCGTTGAGCATGGCAGCCGCTGCCCGCACGCCACCGGAGTGACTGACCGTCTGCGGCACCGCTCGCTTGGCCTTGGAGAGTACAACCTTGACCACCTTTTCAACAATGGCAACCGGGGTGGGAGCAAGGGTTGCAAGGCGCTCCAACACATGCACCCGCTTGTCGTCATCCAGACGTTCTGAAATACTGGCAGCCTGATCTGCCGGGAAATAACTGAGGATCAATGCGATGGTCTGATCCTGCTCGTCCTTGATCAAGTTGAAGAGCTGCCCGGGATCCATATCCAACAAGTGACTCAAGGCCTCGGACTCGGAGGTCTTGGGTGCTATTTTACCCAATACATTGGCCGCCTTGTAATGTCCCACCGAGCGTTCAAGGGTTTCTCTGGCAATATCCATGCCACCGGAAACCGATGAACTGGCATGGTTGATGAGACGAGAAAATTCCTTCAGGATATCCTCCTGCTCACGGGAACTCAGGAGACGCATGCTGGATATCTCCGAGACGACGGACTCCACGGTTGCATCATCCAGACTTTTCAGGATGCCAGATGCATTGTCAGGGCCCAGGATCACCAGCAAAGCGGCCAGCTTTTGAAACTTATTCATCCCCTCAACGCGCGATCGTGCGGCGGGGTTTCGTGACTGTATTTCTTCACTCACTGGCATATCGCAAGTCTTGGGCTAATTACTGTTAGCGGTGTCCTCCTGGAGCCACGACTGGATGGCATGCGTCATGTTCTCGGGGTTTTCCTTGATCAACCGATTCATGGCTTCAATGCGTTCATCGGGTGGCATGGGTTCATGGATTGAAAAATTGGAATGCCCACGCCCACCTCCATTGCCACCACGGCCCCCCATGAAATCGTCCATGGAATCCAGTGGAACACCAATGGGAATGGTCTCCACCGGGGTTTTCTTAAAGGTCCGCACAAAGACCCAGAGAACCCCCAGGGTCAGAAGCAGGAGCCCGATCTGCTTGCCAAGTGTCACCCACTCACTGTGATTTCTCCAAACACTGAAACTCGGCTTCTCCTGAAGGGCCAACGGTTGCTGAAGACTACCGTCCGCATGAAATTCAATTTCTTCTACCGTGAGGTTCTCCACACTGTTGGTGATGCCCAAGGCACGACTGACGATACGTTCGATGCTTTGGAGTTCCTCCGCAGTCCTGCTGATGGAAACCTTTTCTGCATCTTTCTTCATCGCCACGAAGACAGCCGCGGTGATGCGCTTCAACCCTCCGGCAACCTGGACAAAGTCGTTGGTTTGAGATCCAACGGCGAACTCGTTGTCCTTGGTGGTACGATCCATCGTTTTTCCACTGGCAAGACTGGGGGGGTTATTGGTGCTCACAAGGGAAGGGGCCTGGGTGATGGTGGTTTCCGTGATCTCGGAGGTGGTACGTGGCACGGTTTCCGGGTCGTAAATGATATCCGAACGCGTGATGGTTTCCCGGTTGATCTCCGCAGATACCCGCACGATGGCCTGACCAGGCCCAAGCACCCTGGTGAGCATGTCCTCTGCCTTGCGCGAGAGGTAGGACTCCAGCTGCTGACGGGATTCCAGTTGGCGATCAGAGAGAAATGTCAAGGTATCGTCCCCGGGCTCATCACTCAGCAATTGTCCCCTCGAATCCGTGACCGAAACCCGGTCAGGCACCAATCCCTCAACCGCACTTGAAACGAGAAACTGAATGGCCCGCACCTGTTCTTTGGGAATTTGATTCATCCCCATGATCTCAAGGAACACTGAAGAAGAGGCCTGGGACTGATTGTCGACAAAGAGCCTGCTCTCGGGCATGACCACCATGACATGCGCAGCCTCAACACCAGCCATCTGGGTGATGGTTTTTGAAAGTTCGCCCTGGATGGCGCGGGTGTGATTGACCCGTTGTTGCATGTTACTCAAACCAAAAGAAGGGCGATCAAAAATTTCTAGTCCGACCTTATCCCCCTTATTGGGCAATCCTTTGCCTGCAAGATAGATGCGTGCATCGTGAACCTGATCGGAAGGTACCAGTATGGAGTTGCCACGTGCACCCACTTTATGGGAAATGGTTGCCGAGTCCAACTGGTTACGGATGGTATCCAGTTCCTTGAGTGAAAGGTTGCCGTAAAGCAGGGCGTACTGTGTCTGCCCAGACCAGTAGGCAATACCCATCAATCCGGCGAAAATACCAATACCGGCGGCGGAAACAATGATGCGCTGGTTCAGACCAAGCTGTTTCCAGATGCCGATCAGTTGATCCCTAAGCTGTATGAGTTGCTGTAGCATGTTGGCAAAGCCTGTTCCAGCCGAGCCGGTCGCCACGGTATCAAAACTACCGATGGCACTTTGTGCCTCTTGGAATTTCCCGGCCTGTTCCAGGAAAGCCTCAGGCAGGAAGCTGTTGGGGTTGTCAGCCTGCTTTTGTGCAGCCTGGTTGGCGATATTCATGGCGGATTCCATGAATCCACTGGCCTGTGTGATCGGTTCCAAAATCAGTATACCCTTCTATGCCTGATGAATCAGGAGCGGCCAATATTCAGGGTTTGAACGGCCATGCTTCGTGCGAACTTGATAGAGGAAAGATTTGCCTCATAGGCGCGTGACGCCTGGATCATATCCACCATTTCCTTATGGATGTTCATGTTGGGGAGTTGCACGTTACCATCGTCATCTGCGTCCGGGTGGCTGGGGTCATGAATGGTAACGCCAGGTGTTTCGTCCGTCTCAATGCCCCCTACCTTGACCATCATGGGTGCATCGGACTGCGAGCCTTCCTTGTTCAGCGACTCGTGGAGAAAGGATTCAAACACCACTTCTTTACGCTGGTATGGCCCTCCTTCCTCGGTCCTGGTCACATTGGCGTTGGCAATGTTCTGAGAAATGATTTCGAGCTTCATCCGCTCCGCATTCAAGGCGGAAACGGCGGTGTCAGCTCCTGGCATGATGCGTATCATATTATTCATATTAAATCTTTAGGGTAAATTGTTTACGAAGGTCTACCGGTAATCGCAAGTCGCAGCTTGGAGAGGGTGCCCGTCACAATCTTGACCTCCAGATGGTGGGCAATTTGATTTTCACTGAGGTGGAGAATTTCCTTTTCAAGATCCACTGTGTTTCCAGTTTCATCACGCTCGGTAGCATCACTGTCGACCTCAATACCGGGAGCAAGTTGTTTCAGTGCTTCAGTACCTCCACCATTGAGTGCCTTGGCAAATGCATCCTTGAAGTCATTTGCGACGTCTATCCGCTTGTAGCCCGGCGTCTGGACGTTACCGATGTTGCTGGCGATGGCCTCCTGGCGTAAGGTCGTTGCGTCCATCATTTTTTTGGTCGCAATGTAGTTGGATTGATTGAATAAGCCTTCGATCATAACGATTTTGATTAAGTCGAAAGCCTGGAAGCAAAAGGTATGCCACTAGATGGAGAGCCTCACGCCGAGAACGTAATTTAAGGTTTTAATATTTATGCTTTTACTTCCAGTACATCTGGTTATGGAGTTTTTATTTTATTCTATAAACGGACCACATGCGCTACCAAGCAGCACTTACCCGGGTTGGATCGATTTACTAGACGGTTCCATGGGGTAATTTTTTCCCCCCCCACCTTGCTCATTTGAAATTGGAAAGAAGAGGCATCGTTTGCCCAGTTCCCGGCGATAAGAGAACAGGGCCAATACTGCCTTTAAGATGGGCAATTTCTGCCTAAGCGTCACGAATTTGAGGAGAACTGGAACACCTTTTATATTTTGTTTGTAAAAAAGTTAGACTCATAAGTTACCGCCATGTTGTATGGGTTTAATTTTTTTAACGTGTTACTTTGCTGTAGTTTACGATGTATTTAGATCTTAAGCCGGAAGGGCACTGCTGGAATTTGATTAAAGTGCCTGAAAAGAAAAGGAGCATGCAATGGCATACCAATTGCTGAGCCCTGCCATCATGGACGCTGTGCAAACAGAGAATAAACCTAAGAACGGGGTGGTATCAAAACAAACATTCCGATTCCCACACGGAATCATGGGGTTTGAAAACATCAAGAACTATTGCCTCCTCGACAAAGAGGAGGATGGACCTTTCTGGTGGTTACAAATGCTTGAAGACCCTGAATTATCATTTCTCTTGATTCCCTCCCAAGTAGGTTTCCCGAACTACAAGCCCGACTTTTCCCGTGAGGATCTGGACTTGCTTAAGATCGAGAACTTGGAAAGCCTGATGTTGTTTCAGGTAGTAACCGTACATCCAGACGGCAGAGCCACAGCCAACTTGAAGGGTCCTATCATCTTGAATAGAGACAACCAAATGGGTGCTCAATTCGTCGTCAAAAATGCCGTTGAATATGCCGTTGATGCCCCTCTGGGTGAATAAAAACCTGTAGCATATTTTATATAGAATAAATTGATTATGTTAGTTTTATCACGCAAGACAGGAGAAAGCATCATCATTGATGGCCAAATCACAGTCCATATCCTGAAATCGGATAAGGAGACGGTGAAAATCGGGGTTGATGCGCCCAAGGACATACCCATTTTCCGCAAGGAAATCCATGATGAGATCAGGTTCAGTAATCAGAAGGCAGCCACGGCTCCAGATACTGACCTTACAAAATTAAAAACGCCAGTCATGGCAAAGTAGGAGAACCAGGATACATCCTGCATGTTGTAGTTTTTTAGTCGTATAATAGTCGTTTATAAAAAAACAAGAAAGGAATCATACAATGCCATTGGTAATTAATACAAACCTCGCAGCGCAGTCGACCACGAACAACCTGAACGTCAATCAGGGGCAGCTACAAAAATCCCTGTCACGATTGAGTTCGGGATCCAGAATTACTTCCATCTCTGACGATGCAAGTGGGACCGCCGTTTCAATGAAAATGAGCGCCCAGATTCAGCGTCATGATGCGGTGAAAGGCAACGTGGCCAACGCAACGTCCTTCACCCAGGTGCAGGATGGTTACATGCAAAACATCGCCACCGCCCTGGAGCGCATGGGTGAACTGTCACTCCTGGCCATGGACACCACCAGACAGACCAGCGATCTAGGGCTGTATGACCAAGAATACCAACAACTTAAAACCCATGTCGATGGGATGATAGATAAACAGTTTAATGGAGTAGCCCTTTTCGCCCCAGACGGTACGGATATGAATGTCACGGTGAATTCCGATGGTGCCACGATGACCATGGAAGCGATCGATCTCGACGCCGATATAAGAACGGTGCTTGCAGCAGGTAACTTGCTAACCACCGGAGACGCCAATGCTGCCCTCGATCAGATCGATACAGTCACAAAAAGCCTTGCAACATCCCGTGCCCAAGTAGGTGCCTATCAGTCCAGGCTGAACGCGATTTCAGATCAAATAACCATCGCAAGCGAAAACCTGACAGCGGCCAGGTCGCGCATACAGGATGTCGATGTGGCCAAGGAGTCGAGTGAATTCGCCAGGTATAACATCCTCGTTCAATCAGGAACAGCGATGTTGGCCCAAGCCAATCAATTGCCACAAAATGTCCTGAGACTTCTCCAGTAGGCCTGTATTTCATCCGAAGCGTTATTCTCCCTTTTCAGGGGCCATGGAGTTGGAGTGAGGTGTTTCATTCGCACAACAATAGTTACCCTCATTGATTCAGGAGACCACAGTCATCCTCCCCTGGCGTTGATGGTGCAAAATGTTCAAAGTAACCGCCCGTGAAACTAGAGAAAAATGGATATCGTCTTCATCCCTCAAGTCCTTGAACTCCGGATCCTGCGTTGAAACCAACACGACACCTTTGAGACCATGTGATGTAAATGGCAAAGAGAGCAAGAGGATCTTTTCGAACAAAAAATCATGCCAACCGGCCGGTAACGGCAAATGACCTTAAAGCGCAGCCAATGAGTGCCTCCATTTCCAGGGACGGAAAACACACCATCCTTCACATCATCGAGCGTCTGACCAATGGAGGCGCATCACGCGTGGCCTTGGCCCTGTCCAAGCATTCCACAAGTCAGGAATCACAATTCAACCATCGTATACTTTCGCTTCAACGCCCCACACCAGAGGGCATGCGCCTGGCAGAGAGTTATGGCTACGAGGTGGACCATGGTTGCGGCAAACCCTTTTTAAATTACCAGATACAACAGGCCGATCTCGTGCATCTGCACTGGTGGAACTCTCCTGCCATGCGGGCGTTTATGGCCATGGACCTGGTGGAGACACGGATGCTGGTCTGGTGCCACGTTGCTGGAAAGCACGTGCCCCAGGTTATTGTTCCGGAACTCATCCAGTATGCCGACCTGACGGTGGCGACCAATCCCACGACACATGCGGAAGTTCCCGCCTTCCAAAACCTCTCTGTTGAGGAAAAAATCCAAAAAACGGCCATGATCGTGGATCCTGCCGACTTCGACCGAGTGGCCCAGGTCAAGCCCAAGGAGCATGAGACTTTTAACGTGGGATACATTGGTACGGTGCATCGCTACAAAATGCATCCCCATTTCGTCCGAATGAGCTCTGGCGTGGACGTGCCTAAAATCCATTTCATGGTCTGCGGCTCTGGCATTGAACGCGAGCTCAGGCAGCAAACCAAACTGCTCAAGACAGAAGATCGTTTTTCCTTCCTGGGACACGTCGAAAGCATCGATTCCATTGTGGAGCAATTGGATGTCTACGGCTACCCGCTTTGCGAGGATACCTATGCCTCAGGAGAACTCAACCTGCAGGAAATCATGCATGCAGGCATTCCCCCGGTCGTCTTCCCCTATGGTGGCATCAAGGGCCTTGTGGTGGACCATTTTTCAGGCCTGGTTGTACAATCGGAAAAAGCTTACCAGGAGGCCATTGAATTCCTTTATCATCATCCTGAGGAGCGGAAACGCATCGGACAAAATGCCCAGACCGTCTGCCGCCAGCTTTACGGTGCCGAGAATGCAGCCCGCAAACTCAATCCGCTGTATGAAAACCTCCTTCAAAAACCCAAGCGCAAACACCATTTGAAAATGCGTGGTTCAGCTTTGCGGCTGGAGCAGGCCCACAAGCAATCTGCTGCTGCGGATTATGTCAATTCACTTGGAGACCTGGGACGCCCCTACCGTCTCAGCCTGAGCAGCACCGATTTTCAACAAGGATTGGAGGCTGATGCATTCCTGGCGGAAATGAGCCCCCTGGCGCACATCGGTGGCGTTCTTGAGCATTTGAACCTGCATCCCAACGACCCTTGGCTACGTTTCTGGTCTGGCCTCGCCTTCCTGGGACAAGGGAATGGAGCGATGGCTTTATCGGAATTCGCCAAGGCCAAGACGGACGGATGCAAGCATCAGCGCCTGCCATGGCACGTGGCACGGGCAGCGGCACTCTGTCAGCAATGGGATTTGGCGGAACAATACCTGGATGAATTGAAGCAAGAACAACCTGACTTTGAGGAAGCTGAACGTCTTCGGGAAAAATTGCCATGCAATGCATCCCATCCACAGGTTGCAAACTCTGCCATGCAGATGACACCCACGGCATTCATAAGGGCCGTGGAAGCCGCAATCGATCAAAACGACGGTGCAAAGGCAAAGGAATTATTTACCAAGCAGGCACCTGAGGACATGCTCGAATCCAAACATGTCCTGCAGGCACTGAAGCATGCCTTCAGCCTGGAGCAACATGCATGGGTCATCACCGCGGCCATGGCCTCAGATGACACGATCAAGACCCATACAGAAATCCTGAAACAGGGCATTGAATCGGCATTCAAGACCCTGCAGAAAGAAGCATTCCTGAACCTGATGGAACGCGCCCTTCTGGCGGATCCCGAGAACGCCACACTGCATCGTCAAATGGCACAATGGCACATGCGTGAGGGGAATCACCTGCAGGCCGCACAATTCCTTGCACGTAGCCTGCAATCAGAACCCAATCATATCTCCACCTTGAGCCAGCTTGCAAATTGCTTTCATCAGGCCGGTGAATGGGAGTCCGAAAAACTGACACATGAAGAAATCAAACGGGTTCAGCAGGCCTCAACAGAAAGTACACGTGAGCGTGTCGTTGAGGATCATGACGTCAATAAGGAAGGATCCTCAGTCGTCAAATCAGAGGTGACAAACGATGTCGAGGAACCATGGGTGACCGCGTTGGTATCGACCTACGCCAGTGAGCGATTTATCGAAGGATGCCTTAAAAACCTTCTGGACCAGACGCTCGGAAATCGACTTGAAATCCTGGTGATCGACAGCGCATCACCAGAGAATGAAGGTGCCATCGTCAAGCGTTTTCAGAAAAACCATGCCAATGTGCGCTACATACGCACCGAAACACGCGAAACCCTCTATGAGGCCTGGAATCGCGGCGTCCGAGAGGCTCGTGGAACATATGTGGTCAATGCCAATACAGACGATGCCCACCGAAACGATGCCTTTGAACGCCTGGCACAGGCCATGGAGAAGGAGCCCGAAACGGGGCTGGCTTATGCGGATTGCCTGTGGACATCCAAGCCCAATGATGCGTTTCCCTCCAGCCACGTAATCAAGGAAGTCCGCTACCCCGATTATCATCCGGGCTTGAGTCTTTTTTACTGCTATACCGGATGCCTTCAGTTTTGGCGCAAGTCCCGCTTGATGGAACTTGAACTGTTTGATGAGCACTGGAAGGCAGTGGGTGATTACGAGATCCTGATGCGTGCAGCAGAAGCAGGTATTCGTGTGTTGCATGTTCCAGAGCTGCTCTCCTTGTTTTTCCAGAATACCGAGGGAATCACTCAGCAATCGAACCTTTCCTCACGTGAAGAGGAGCAGGTGCGAGGTGAGTTCAGAAAGCGCGTGGATATCAACAAGCTCTATGCCTTGGATACGACGGAGGCCTCCATGAAGGCTGTTGCGTGGGCCGACCTCGCCGACCTCGCTTTCCATATTTCCATTCCCTGGCACGACACAAGGGGGGGCGATCACGCCTTTGCCATCCACTGCCTCCAGCAATCCCTTCAGGAACTACCCGAGAACGAGACGGCTGCATCCAATCTCCTTTGCTTGCTGAGTCAGTACGGGCGCCAGGATGCCGCAAAAGATTTCATTGCCAAGTGTTCAAAATTCTGGACACCTGATCGTCTGGATGAGCTTCAAAAGGTGTCTACCCACTGGAACGCCACCGTTGAATCCCAAAAGACAGATGAATCAGACAAGGCTGCGTCTGGGGAAACCGGACAAGCATCCCCTGGAACAGCGCTACCGCCTACCATCAAAGAGGAAACAGCATCGTTGCCAAAGAGCATCCATTGGCGAGCACCTTTCTTTAATGCAAGCGGTTACGGCAGTGAAGCCATGCAGTATGTGGTACCGCTGGCAGATCGACTGCCAATACGCATCCATCACAACAGCAGCATCGTCTCGAACGATTTTGTTGAAGGACTCGGCAAAAGGGAAAAACGGGCCCTTAAAAAAATGATTCCCGCTGAGAATGAAACTGAAGGATGCATTTCGGTCTGCCATGGCCCTGGCCCCTGCTTTGAACGACTCAACGGATTCAAACATCACGTGGGTAGGACCATGTTTGAAACGGATCGATTGCCGGAGAGCTGGTTGCCGTTCATGGACACCATGGACGAGATATGGGTGCCCTCAACGTTCAATCGGGAGACTTTTATTCAAAGCGGCGTCAATCCCGACAAATGCAGCATCCTACCGGCAGGTGTCGACGCCACATGGTTTGATCCAGCCAGACACACACCGATGAAAATGCCGTCTGAGGCGGGTTTTCGATTCCTGAGTGTCTTTGAGTGGATCCAGCGCAAGGGATGGGATGTTTTATTAAAGGCCTACATGCAGGAATTCAAAGCCTCGGACAATGTGGTCCTCACCCTGAGAGCTTCCCTGTCCAACCATCCCGAGCAAGGAAGCGCAAAAGCCATCCAATCGTGCATCATCCGCATGGCAAGACATCTGGAAATCAATCCAGAAGACCTTCCCCGCATCGAGCTGTTGCCCGAGGCGGTGCCGTGGCAGGAACTGCCTTCGATGTATCTGGCATCCCAGTGCCTGGTGGCACCCAGTCGCGGTGAAGGCTGGGGACGCCCGCAGCACGAAGCGATGATGATGGGACTGCCGGTCATCGCGACAAACTGGAGCGGGACCACGGAATTCCTCAAGGCATCCAATGCCTACCCGCTTGAATATACCTTAAAAGAAATCGAAACCACCGATCCCGGTTTTGAATTCTACCAGGGACATCAATGGGCCGAACCTTGCGGGCAACACCTGCGGAAACAGATGCGTCATGTGTTTGAACATCGCGATGAGGCACAGCAAAAGGGCGAGGCAGCCAGGGCACACGTAACAGCCAACTTCTCCTCTCAGCATGTATCAAACCTACTCGCCGAGAAACTGGAAAACCTGCAGCATCAACACGGTGCCTCATCCTTACTGCCGGAGGAAAAAGAATCGGCAACTGCACGGAAGCCCTCAGAGCATGCTGAGACCATACCGGCAGACTTTTCCGTACGATGGGAAGGACCCTTCAAGGGATCAAGCAGTCTGGCCCATGTCAACCGTCACCTCGTCGAGAAGCTGAATCAAGGGAATACGGTGGATGTCGAACCCGTCTCCACTTGTGAATTGACCGAGAAAGGCACAAGGATCCACGAGGCCTCAGAGACGGATCAGGGTAAAACGACAGATCTCGTTGTTCGACACCAGTGGCCTCCCAATTTCAAACGCCCATCCCATGGAAAACTCGTTGTCATGCAACCGTGGGAATTCGGGAGCCTGCCAAAGGCATGGGTGGAAAACCACGAACAAGTGGACGAATTCTGGGCCTATACCGAATATGTCCGCTCCGTTTATCTGCGTTCAGGTATCCCTTCACACAAGGTGAAAACCATGCATCTGGGATTTGATCCCAAGCGCTTTCATCCGAAAGTACAACCCATGGCACTTCCCACACGTAAATCCTTCAAGTTTCTTTTTGTGGGAGGCACCCTGCCTCGTAAGGGCGTTGATCTGCTGCTTGAGGCCTATGAGAGTGCCTTTACCGCAGAGGATGATGTTTGCCTTGTCATCAAGGATTTTGGATCAGGCCATGTGTATGCGGGACAAACGATGCAGGAACAGGTCAAAGCCCTGCAGGCGCGCGTCGATAGCCCTGAGATCATTTATCTCGACGAGGAACTGGAGGAAGATGTCATGCCATCCCTCTACGCTGCTGCGCATTGCCT
>JAAZXX010000019.1 GCA_014239995.1 Verrucomicrobiia bacterium | reverse complement strand
ATGGTTGTCAGGCTGCTCTCAAGTTCGATGCCATTCCGGGATTGAATCTTGGGGCGTGGCGTTTCGAGGAGTTTGCCCTCTATCGTCACATACCATCCTTCTCCAAGTTCCAGCTGACGCAAATCCGAGGGATGCGTAGAGCGCATTTCGATGCTGCCCAGGGCTGCCCCAGTCAATAAGAGCAAGCTGATCAGACAATCCCTGCGGGTGTTGCGGAATGCAAGGAATCCCAAGCCTGCGATGATGGCAAGCGCCAACCAAAGTGATGTCGGCAGAGGAACCATATGATCCAGCCAGATGCCAGTTGCAAAAACGACAACAATCTTGAGCATTGGGTATGCCATGCATCTCTCCTCTTACCTTTTGCTGCGCCAGTAAATCCAGATCAGGGCCGCGGAGGTGCCCATGCCATCCAGGGTTACATCCATGCCGCTTCCCATTCGATGGTGGGTGAGGGTTTGATGCCACTCATCCAATCCTGCGAAGATGACGCATCCAGTGAGTGTCCCCCAGGCTGCCCCCATGCTCCATACCGCAATGGGGCGTGCATACTTGCGGTTCAAGGCTCGATACATCAGTAAGCACAGAATGGCATACTCGCTGAAGTGGCCTGATTTGCGGATGAGAAATTGAACACCCGCAATGGTTGAATCCTCCACACCTGGTATCAGGAAACGCATGAGGGGTCCAATGATTCGAGAGGTTTGTTGGCTTGAGAAGTGATCTGTCGAAAAAAGTGAAATCACAAGCATCCAAAGTAGGGGTGGACCCCAAAACAACAACCAATGTCTCGTGGAGACAGGGTCGCAGGATGCATGCCCGGAAATGCATGCCTTTCCTGATGCTGTTTTTTTCTCCTTCCTAATCAAGGGAGTCTTACTTTCTTTGCAGTCACCGGCATCTCGCATGGCGTTTTCTACCGGGTTGCCTCTGGTAAATTCGATGTTCGATAAATAGGGGTTGTGCCGGCCTCGGTTTTCTACCGTGTGCATCAAAAGGTGAATGTGTCGTTCATGCAACCACAGTGGGGACACCTGGCCCGTTCGACGGTTGGGTCATCCGTATAGACAAAGTCACAATCCGAGCATCGAAAGACTCGGTCATCCGTTTCTTTGGGCTCAAATCTGCGGCGGCGTATTTCAGAGTAGATGACGCAGAAAAGAATCGCAAAGAGCCAAACTGAGACATAGACAAAAATCCATTCGCTCATGCTACTGATATTCATCGAACTTCCTCTCCCTTTTGAGGTGTCTTTTCAAGCCTTCTATCTCTCAAGGTCTCCGGCCATTTAAATTCAATTTCTCCCCACTGGAGTTGATCTGGATTGGGTTTATTTGCCTTTTGGATACGTTGGAATCGCATGTTTTTGACCCCTGAAATGGTTTCCTGTATGTATCGGCTTTGGAGTGGATCCGCTGCGGGTGGGTCGAGGAGGCGGACGGATTGCACGAAGCCCAGCGGATTGATCCCTATCTGCAGGCGGGTGGGAGGCAGGAGTGTTGAACCCTCCCAGAGCGGCAGTTCCGGTATCGATTGAGGTTGGCGATCGGCAAGGTTTGGACTGAAAGATATTTGGAGACCTTTCTGATGGCCAGTTGGTATGACCCTCTGATGCGTTAATTGGGCTCTTGGTTTGGAGAGGGGGCGCCACTTGTTGCGTGACACTTCATCCAAGTACGCTGCCAGGGTTTTTCCCCACTGACTGGTTGATGACTTGAGATAGCGTGGTGATTCACTCCACTCGATGTAGGAGTTGGGACTCTTGAAGGATTTGTTCCACAGGTCCCCCGTAAACCCTCTCTCATTGGATTGGGCCGCAAGCAGCGGATCACCTACCATGGGATGATTGAGAATGATTTTATCCCACCTTGTTCCAGCAGCTATAAGCACGGGTGTTGTGGTCCTCGTTTTGGTGATTCTGGAGGGATCTGGAAATGGGATTTGACAAATCCAGAGCAAGGCACCGTGCAACAGTGCAATTAATCCGTATAGGCTTAAATTATTCCTGCGGATCATACCGGTGTCATTGATGCTTACTCACTCAGGGGTGGTGAAAAAGGTTTTGTCTTGGTGGCCCAGAGGGTGCGTGAAACACCAGAGCGGGATGCCATATGACAAATCTCCAGTACGACAGCCAGATTCGCCTGCTGATCTCCCTGGATGACCAGCGTTGGGGGAGATTCAAACCGCTCCACAATGGCCTGCAGGCGTTTTGAAAATGTCGTTGCTTCCACATGCTGGCTTTCAAAGAATATCTTGCCTTGTGCGTCCACGGCGACCGTGATGACCGGTGGAAGGATGCCAGGTACCGTGTTTTCACCGATTTCTGGAAGCTCGATTTGGACGCCAGGCGAGTAAACCATCAGCGTGCTGAAAACCAGCATCAGGCTAAGCAGAAAAAAGATTCCCGCAAAGGGTGCCACATCCAGTTGACCGCGGAACAGCTTCGCATTGCGGTGGAATTTCATGCTTGATTTCTATTCCCTGCTGCCAAATGTCTCGATCACAATATTGACAATTTCAGAGGATGCTTTCTCCATGTCCAGGACGATGGAGTTGACGCGGCTTACAAGGTAATTGTATGCCGCATAGCTTGGGATGGCAACAGCGATGCCACCGGCGGTGCATATCAGCGCTTTCCAGATGCCTTCAGCCATTTCAGGAATCCTTGCATACAGGCCTGCTTCAGCAATATGCCTGAACGTATCCATCATGCCCAAGGCTGTCCCCAAAAGTCCGATCAAGGGAGCGATCTGCGCGACGGTGGCCAGTAGGTTCAATTTTTCCTCCAGCCGCGGCACTTCCATTAACCCAGCTTCCTCCAGTGATTCACGAATCCCTTCCTTTCCCCTTTCACGACTCAGGATAGCTGACTTGACCAATCGTGCCACCGGTCCAGGGGTGGCTTCACAAATGGAGATCGCTTCCACCACATTATCGCGTTTGAGGACATTCCTTACGCCATTGATAAACTCCATGGAATTGATCTGGGATCTGTGATAATGGAGCAGTCGTTCCACGAAGACACTGGCTGCTGCCACGCTGGCCAGCACAAGCAGCCACATGACGGGTCCTCCCTGGTTAATGATTTCCGGCGTATACTGCATGTTTGACTTATAGGCAGCCCGTCCTGCTCCCGCAAGCGTGATCCGCTCAAATTCGAAACAACTTGCCTCACAGCCTTTGCTAGGTTGGTGAGACCACACTTAGCTCATGGGGGAGGGAAATGGTTCGGTCGTTTCATGGGGTTCTTCATGCGATTAGGATATTCTTAAGTCATTTTTCCGATGCGTGGCAAATTCAAGGGAAACCCTTGGGTCCATCGATCCCTGTATGGAATTTTTTGACCATCCATCGATCGAGCGATATTTGCGGGTTGTCACCGTTCCCGGACTGGGCCTATGCTCTGGCCATGGAAAAGGATCAATTGCGCGAATTGTTTTGTATGCAGAAGTCCCTGAATGAACGTATTGGCGTGCAAACCGAGTCCATGACCCAGGAGCAGAAGGCTGAATGGGTTCTTAATTACTCTCGCGCAATGAGCCAGGAGATTGCTGAGTTGACCGATAGTGTGCCATGGAAATGGTGGGCCAAATATCAGGTGCTTGACGAGCAGAACGCACGGGTTGAGGTGGTCGATCTCTTTCACTTTCTGATTAGCCTTGCCCAGGTTTTAGGCATGAGTGCGGACGATGTTTTTCAGGCATACATCAAGAAAAACGAAGTCAATCTTAAGCGCCAAGAATCCGGCTACATTGAAAAGGATCATTCTGACTCACGTCATATCTAGCTTTTGATCACCCCCTGTTTCGAGGCATGCTTCCATATCGAGAAACCCTTCGGATCCCTCAGCCCATCCTGATACTGGGCTCCATGCTGTATTGAGTGAATTCCCTGACATAGCTTTGAGCCAATGGGGTTTGGCTCTTTTGGGTGCCTTCAGCCTTGGCTTTTCCAAGGCAGGTTTTCCAGGGCTTGCCCTGGTCAATGTACTGGTCATGGCTGAATTATTTGGGGCCAAACAATCAGTCGGACTCATTTTACCGTTGTTGATCGTCTGTGATATTACCGTCTATCCGATGTTTCGTCGTCATGCTGCCTGGCATCAAGTATGGCCCATCCTGTTACCCACTTTTTTCGGTATCGTGCTTGGTTATGTATTTTTGGGCAATATTGACAACGCCTCCGCACGCAAAACGATTGGCTTGATCATCCTCATCATGTTGACATTGCAACTGGTAAGGGGTTATCGGCAGCATTTCCTTCAACAATTACCAGACTCAAGAGGTTTCCGCTGGGGAACTGGCCTGATCATCGGGGTATCCACCATGATGGCCAACGCAGCGGGTCCGGTATACTCCATCTATGCGCTTGTTTGCAAAATGCCAAAACACTTGTTTCTTGGTATTGGCGCAAGGTGTTTCCTGCTTGTCAACCTGATCAAGCTACCTTTCATGGCCGATCTGGATATCATCAACGCATGGTCTTTGAGGGTCGATTGCCTTTTACTTCCCGGTATTTTTGCCGGGATTTTTATAGGTAAGCGCCTGATCGATCGTATTCCACAACGAGCTTTTGAGTTTCTGCTTTACGCTTTTTCTCTGATTGCAGGTGTGCGTTTGATGTGGTTTTGAAGGATTGATTAGAAGATAAGAGAAAGATTACATGGAACTGCGTGAACTGGCGGAACGGATTGTGTTTAGTAAGGATTTGGAAGCCAAGTTGTGGTGTCCTGAAGTCATTACAGATCATTCCCCAGGAGTGGCTTTGCCTGCGCCTGTGGTTCCGCACCGGCATGTATGCCTCAAGTTCTCGGAGAGTAAGGGTAAATCGGTGTTTCCATCCCTTCGAATGCTCGAGAAGGAATGCATCCGTGGCAAGATCCTTCATTACTTTGCCAACCACGAACTTTTGGCAACCGAGTTGATGGCCTTGGTGATCTTGAAGTTTCCCGATGCTCCCAAGTCCTTTCGCAGAGGCGTTTTAAAGACACTCAAGGATGAACAATTGCATACGCGGATGTATCTCTGCCGCCTGAAGAAAATACAGGTGGAATTTGGGCAATATCCTGTCAACGGTTTCTTTTGGAAAATGATTGCTCCCATGCGGACACCGATGGACTACGTCAGTCGTCTCTCGTTGACCTTTGAACAGGCGAATCTGGATTTTTCCAAATTTTTTGAAGGTCAATTCAATCAGGTAGGTGATCTGGATTCGAGTAAACTTCTGGGGCGTATTTATCGTGATGAGATCAGTCATGTTGGTTATGGGTTGAAGTGGTTCAGACGATGGAAAGAGCCCGGGCAAACCGATTGGGAGGCTTTTGAGGCACAACTTGATTTTCCCCTTTCCCCCAGGCGTGCCAAGGCCTCCCCGTTCAATGTGAGCGGTCGTGAGCGGGTTGGCTTTGACGATGACTTTATTCAACGCCTCCATGTCTACTCGAAATCCAAGGGTCGTACTCCAGGTGTTTTTTATTTCAATCTCTTTGCTGAGCAAATCATGGCTGGCGGACCAGGATTCACGCCTAACAAACGTCAACTTGCGTATGAGGAGGATCTCGAAACAATCCTCCTTTTTCTGGCCCGGTCTGATGATGTTGTACTCCTCCGCAAGCAACCAAGACTGGCATACCTGGTGACTTTGAAGGATGCTGGTTTGGAATTGCCGCAAATTGAAAAGCTCGAGAACGGTGCTGTCCGTCAGGATTCTGAATTGCTCGATCGTAAGGTGGGGCAACTCAGGCCTTGGGCCTGGAGTCCGGATGCCATCTCCGTTCTGGAGCCGTTCAAGGCAAGGTTGCCTCAAAAGCCATCACCTTCTGGTGCAGCATGGGAGAAGGAAATACGTCCCATGTTTGGCAAGGATTGGAGTGCTCTTCAGTTACGGCATTTCCTGCTTCAAGCAGAGCTGCCTGACTGGCTTTGCCCTCTGCAGGTTGTTGGAGACGTGGTTGACAGTATGGAACAAGCTATTGCACGTATGGATTTATTGCGACAGGAAGGCTTTGAGCGGCTTGTTGTCAAATCGATTTTTGGTGCTGCTGGTGGAAACATGTTGCGCCTTTGGGAGACTGCGCTCACTGAGCGCCAGATGGCTTGGATTCGTAATACCTTGAAACGCGAAAAGCGTTTATTGATTGAACCGTGGCTGGATCGATGGATTGATTTTTCTGTTCACTGGGAGGTTGAACCCTCCGGCATTCGAAGCGTGGGCTGGACACATTTGAACGTGGATGCTCGCGGGCAGTATCGCGGCAGTATGTGGATGCCATCGTTCACCCGGGGACTACCACCTGGATTGGCCAAATTTGCCCATGAGGGTGAACCTGATCGCATGGTTCGCATTTATGAGGACTTGGCAAATTTTCTCCAGCCATTGATTCTCAAGACAGGTTTCAGAGGTCCCATGGGCCTGGACGCTGCTATTTACAGGGACCCGCAGGGGAATCCCATGCTTAAACCTGTGTTAGAAATCAATCCGCGCTTTACCATGGGGCGTCTGGCTTTGGAACTGAGGCGTCACATCGCGCCAGGTTGTGCAGGACATCTGCAAATGGCTGGGATTCCTGATTTGAAAAAAAGCGGATTTCCAGGTTTTGGTCAATGGATGCATGCTTTACGAAAAAAGTATCCAGTAAGGCTTGATGACCATGGGCGTTTGAATTCTGGAATGGTATGTTTGAATGACCCATCCGAAGCCAGAGGCTGTCTTGCGGTTTGGCAAGTGGCTCGTCACCCTCATGATTGCCACGGGCTCTATCGGTAAGGCGCGATATAGTGTCGCCCAGCCTAGGCCGACACGTCTGACTCTGGGGACGCGGCTTTTTTTTCCTTGTCCTGATAACTTGCCACCACCCACTCACTCAGGCGCTTATCTGGATCTCTTGCGGCCTTCTCGTCGATGACAAAAGTCTTTTGTCCGGTATTTTGAGCAATCAGTTTCAGACCAAATTGGTAGTCCTTGAATCGATCGAGCCAAAGGTCCCGCATGGGAATACCTTTCTCGATGGAGAGATTCACCAAGTGGCTCTGCGCCCCTTGATCTATCTGGATACGTATGCCATGGGATTCCTCGAATCTTGAAGCAAATTCCTCCAGGATTTCACCCGCCACTTCACGCTCTTTTTTTGACTGCTCTGCCAATAATTTTTTCAATTCATCGGCTGGACAATCCACGACTTCGCGCGTCACCTCGAAGCGTTTGACATCCGAACTCGGAAGTTCGTATTTGAAGTTGCGGAAGACACGTTCGCAAACGGTCATCAGGCCACGTGCACCCGTTTTTTCATCGACCGCCATCTCTGCAATGCGTCGAAGACCCTCTGCTTTGAAGAGAATATCGATCCCGTACGCTGCAAAGTCCTGTTCGTACTGGCGAATGATGCTCCCTTCGGATGTTTGAAGTATATGAAAAAGATCATCCACCTCCAATGATTTGCAAACCACTCTTACTGGCAGTCTTCCAACGAACTCAGGTTCAAATCCGAACTCGATCAGGTCCTTGGTCTCCACTTGCTCCAGCGTTTCATCGGATGCCATGGACTCATTGCGTGTGGTGGCAAATCCGATAGTCGTCTCACTCATGCGGCGCCTGATGATGGGCTCCAGCCCGTCAAATGCCCCACTTACAATAAAAAGAACGTGCTTGGTATTGATGGTTGACGCTGATTTTCCTCCCCGCTGTGCATCCATCATCGCTTGGATCTGGCCTGCCACATCCTGTGGGGAGCGTACAGAGACTTCGGTTTCCTCCATCAGCTTGAGAAGGTTTGTCTGGACACCCCGGCCACTGACATCCCGGGAGCCAGCACCAGTCTCAGCCATGGCAATTTTGTCAACCTCATCGAGATAGACAATGCCGAACTGGGCACGTTTGATATCATTGTCTGATCTGCGGTAAAGCTCGCGTATGAGGTCTTCGACATCGGATCCTACGTAGCCCGTCTCGGAAAACTTGGTGGCATCTCCCTTGACAAATGGCACGCCGATCAAGTCTGCCACACTCTTTATCAGGTATGTTTTTCCAACACCTGTCGGGCCAATCAGAATAATGTTTTGCTTTGCGTAATTTGGGGCCTCCTTTCCCTCGAGGGCGAGACGTACGTGGTGGTAATGATCGCATAAGGCAACACTTAACACTTTTTTGGCCTCCTCCTGTTGGATGACAAATCGATCCAGATAGGCCTTGACGTCCTTGGGGCGGTGATCGAAATCCATTAGATCTTCGATGGAACTCTCATGGCTTTCGGATTCGCTGGAGGTAGGCGTATCCTGCTTGGCGGTAGGTGTTCCGACACCTGGGAAGCCGAATCCGGAGAAGTTTTGTTTCATGAAATCAGAAAGCTGCTTTTGAAACTCCTCCGGGCTGGGCATATCCTTTTTTTTGTCTTCGCTTCTCATTCATGAGCAACCTTGACGCAACAGCTTGGAATTGCAACTCCCGAACATTAAGACCTTTTGCCAGCGAGGTGATGGCGTGGGGATGATGTCCTGTCGGATAGTCGCCCAGTATAAAATGATTTCTTGCCAATCCTGCTTGGTTTCAGAACAATCAATCCGGTTCATTTGGCCATCATTAACACCATGGATAAGACTCCCGTCGTTCAAGATATCAAGCAGGGATCTCCTGCCTCTCAGGCGGGTTTGTTTCCCGGGGATTATTTGCTGGATGTTGGCGGAAAGAAGGTGGAGTCTGTTCAGCATCTGAAGGAAATCCTCACCGCGATGGGGGAAGGAGAGGTTTCTATTACCTGGCAGCGCGATCAGCAAACCTTCACGGCCCCGTTATGTTGGCGCAAGGGTCAAAAGATCGGTGCCTCCTTCACTGAAGGGTCAGGTGAAGTGACTGAGATCTTGGGAAGGAAGGATGTCGATTCAGCGAAGGACATCGATCTGAACCCCTTCCCCAAGCAGTCGCGATGGGTAGTGGTTTTTGCCTGCACGGCACTATGCGGCTTCTTGGCTTGTGTCATTTTGCTGCTTACTCACTTTTGGAGCGTTGGAGGGATTGCCTTGCGGGAGGAATCTTTCTTGCCAATCCTGATGCTTGCATCCTTTGCCGCCTTCAACGCTTTTTTTGCTTGCTCACTCCAGATCAAGTATGACACGCGCTGGATTGCTGGAGAGATGCTGAAGAATTTAAAAAACGGGCGGAACATCGATTGATGCAATCCCAAGGCACCCATCAGGGTGGGATACCTTTGCTGTGTCTCCTCAATCCCAGAAATAGCTTGCGCAGCCGCAATTGGGTTGTTTCGATTGCGATCTGTCCTGTGTCATGAGCTGGCTTCCTTTCGAACTCTTGTTTGCACTGAGGTATTTGCGTCCAAAGCGGACGTTTGTATCCATGATTACCCTGATTTCAGTGGTCGGGGTCGTACTTGGAGTCGCGGTTTTGATCATTGTCATCAGTGTGATGACCGGATTTGACCTGCAGCTCAGGGATCGCATCATTGGTTTTGAATCACACCTCATCATCCGTCAATACGGAGGCCCCATGAAAGATTACCGGCAACTTGGGGAATTCGTGCGTCAGCAACCTGATGTCCGGGGGGTTTCCCCTTTTATCGAGGGGCCCATTGTGATTGAAACCCAGCAAGGCGAGGCGTATGCGCGTATTGCCGCACCCTATCTGAGGGGAGTGGATTCAGAAACCAGCAGTGAAGTCAGTGATATTCAGGACAGTGTGGTGATTGGAGAATTCAGGGCTATTGATGGCAACGGTTTGCTGATTGGATCCGAACTGGCTCGCCGTCTGTCACTGAACGTCGGAGATCCTCTTGCTGTTTATTCCATGAGTTTGTTGCGTGAGGTGCGGAAAGCGCTCAAAAGGGATCCTTCCGGGCAACAATCAGCACCTCTTGCGGACGACTACGTGGTCGAGGGCGTGTTTGACATTGGCTACTATGAGTACAATGCCAACGGCATGGTTTGTTCTCTCTACAATGCACAGGATCTATTCAGTTTGGGCGATCAGGTGCATGGGCTGCATGTGATGCTTGAAGATCCTGAAATGGCGGCCGATATCAAGGAAACCTTGTTGACTCAGTTGGGACCTGGATATGTCGTGGCGACATGGCTTGAGCGTAACGAAACCATCTTCAATGCCCTCGTGGTGGAGAAAAACATGATTCGGTTTCTGCTCTTCTTCATCGTACTTGTTGCAGCTTTTGGAATCACCAGTTCGATGATTACTTTTGTGGTCCAGAAGACACGTGAGATTGGCATGCTCAAGGCTCTTGGAGCTTCCTCCCGCCAAGTGGTATGGGTTTTCATGAGTCAAAGCGTTTTTGTGGGGCTCATCGGCGTATCCATTGGCCTCCTGCTTGGCTTGCAGGCAGTCAAGTATCGAAACGAATTTCTTGCTTTCATGAACAGGACCATGGACTTCTCGCTTTTTCCTGCAGATATTTATGGCTTTGCTCAATTGCCTGCCGTGGTGGTTCCTGCCGACCTATGGATCATTTGTGGTGGAAGCCTTTTCATATGTGTCCTTGCGGGTGTCTTTCCTGCCATCAATGCTGGACGCTTGCGACCCGTGGAAGCCTTGCGTCATGAATGATTCTCACCTGAGTGAATCCATCCCCCCCACGGATGCCCGTATACTTCTCAGGGGAGAGGGTCTTAAGAAGTGTTACAGTATCGGCAAAAAAAAGATCGATGTGTTGCGTGGTGTCGATCTTGAGGTCGCCCAGGGTGAGTTTCTTTCGATTATCGGTGCCTCAGGTTCCGGCAAGAGCACACTGCTGCATATCCTCGGTGGACTGGATTGTTCGGATGGCGGAAAGCTCTTAGTGGGGGAGGAGGACCTGACGCGTATGGGGGGCTTGACCCTCTCTCGTTTCAGAAATAGGTCCATTGGTTTTGTTTTTCAGGCTTATCATCTTTTTCCGGAGCTTGATGCGCTCGAAAATGTGGCCCTGCCAGCACGCATTGCACGCAAGCCTGCTAAGGAGGTTGAATCCCGTGCACGTCATTGGCTCGAAATGGTTGGATTGGAGCATCGCATGGACCACAGGCCCAATGAAATGTCAGGTGGTGAGCAACAGCGTGTGGCCATTGCTCGCTCGCTTGTCAACCAGCCGCTTCTATTGTTGGCGGATGAGCCCACCGGTAACCTTGATTCTGAAACGGGAATGGGGATCATGCAGCTCCTGCTGAAGCTCAAGGAGGAATGTCAACTCACCATGATCATGGCCACACACGATCGTGATATGGCCTCCTCTACGGACCGGAGACTGCAACTAGTCGACGGTCGTGTAGATGGAGTGAATGTGGCCTGAACTCTCAGGTCCTGCTGGATTCCAGCGCCTGCTGCGCCCCTTCCCACGCCGACCAGCAGGTTTTTAATGATTCTGAAACCATTTGCAGCTCCTGGTTGATTTCTACAATCCTTGGACCCTTCTGATAGGTCTCTGGCTGTTCGAGCTCCTCCGTCAGAGCCCCTTGGCGTGTTTCCAGTTCCGAAATCTCATGCTCGATCTGGTCCACCTTGATCTGGTGTTTTCGTATGAGGGTTGAGCGTCGCTTGCGCTCCTCCGCCTCAATGCGCCGGCGCTCCTTGGCATTGGGATGCCTACCACTCGTCGAATCCTTGGAGGTAACTTGATCTGATTTTTGAGCTTCCGATGTGTTGCCCTTGCTGGCGAGTCGAGCCTCTTCCTCAACACATTTGGAAAGGTAATAATCATAATCCCCTCGATAATGGCGCAAGGTGCCGTGTTCCACATGGACGACCTGTTCTGCAATGGAGCGAATGAAGTGGACATCGTGGCTGATGAAGATCAGGGTGCCGGTGAATTGCTTCAGGGCATGGATCAATGCTTCAATGCCTGACATGTCCAGATGCGTGGTGGGTTCGTCCATCAGCAACAGGTTAGGAGGGTTCATGAGGAGCTTGATCAGGGCAAGTCGGGATTTTTCTCCTCCACTAAGCACCTTCACTTTCTTGAAGACGTCATCACCCCTGAAAAGAAAGGATCCAAGCACGGAACGTGCGTGCTGTTCGGTGATACGTTGCTCTGTATCAAGTGCCTCCTCCATCAAGGTGCGCTCGGGGTTCAGAACCTCGATCCGTTGCTGTGAAAAGTAACCAGTTTCCACCTCATGGCCCAGTTTACAGGTGCCTTTCTGTACGGCCAGAACCCCCGCTAACAACTTGAGTAATGTGGATTTACCGGCCCCATTCGGTCCTACCAGCACGATACGTTGACCTCGATCAGCACCAAAGTCGATCCCTTTGTAGACATTCAGGGAGTCATAACTGTGATGGAGATCCTCCAGTTGAATGACACGCTGTCCACTCCGTTTTGGTTGGGGAAACCGGAATTTGAACGTCGCCTGTGATTCTTCAGGCGCCTCGATACGTTCCATTTTTTCCAGCTGTTTTAATTTGCTTTGTGCCTGGGACGCCTTGGTGGCCTTGGAGCGAAAACGCTCTACGAAGCGTGTCAGGCGTTCGATTTCGCGTTGCTGGTTCTTGTAGGCGGATTTCTGCTGCTCCATGGCCTCCATCTTCAGACGCATGTAATCGTCATAGTTTCCACGAAACCGTGTTAGTTCACCGTTCTTCAGTTCCACGGTCCACTCTGCCAATCGGTTCAGAAAGGATCGGTCATGCGATATGAAAATGACCGCACCTGAATAATGGAGAAGATAGTGCTGGAACCAGAGCACGGAATGCAGGTCAAGATGATTGGTGGGCTCATCCAGCAGCAGCAGGTCTGGTTCCATGACTAGGAGCCTTGCAAGATGTGTGCGCATGATCCAGCCACCACTCAGGGTCTGGAGTGAGCGATGAAAATCCGATTCCTTGAAGCCAAGTCCCTTGAGTATCTTCTTGGCCCTGACTTCCAGGGTGCGTCCTCCCAGTTCTTCATAACGCGCATAGGCCGACCCATCATCATGTGTTTCATCCTTGGTCGCCTTCTCTGAGTCCAGTGATAGAACTCGGCGGAGTTCTGGGATTTCAGGATGTATGTTTACCGCCAGTTCGAGGACGGATGCGTCTGGGATTTCCGCACTTTCCTGTGGGAGGTATCCAAGGACACTGTTTTTTTGAAGTCGGATATGGCCTTGATCGGGTTCGATATTTCCCAGAAGGACAGAGAATAAGGTGGTTTTGCCTGCACCGTTGGGTCCAACGATGGCAATGCGATCGCCCTCATTGATCTGAAGGTTGACCTCATTGAACAATGTTTTTTCACCAAAGGCCTTGCTGAGGCTGCTGATGGTCAGCATAGAAGAAGAAGCGGGTCGAAGCGGAAATTTAGTCTTGAGCGGCAAAGCCCGTCCGTAGATGGGATGAGCTTGGACATGCCCTTAAAAGGGATCTGTCCCAAAATCGCTGTTAGTGTTTTTTGCTGAAGTAGGTGAATCTTGATCAGACCGTCATAATTTCTTTCTCTTTGATTTGCAATTGCTTATCAAGCTTTCCTGTGTATTTGTCGGTCAGGTTTTGAATTTCTTTTTCGGTATGGGTCCCCTGATCCTCGGTAAGGATACCAGACTTAACCTCTTTTTTCACGGCGTCCATGGCCTCTCGGCGCACATGCCGCACGGCGACCCTTCCATCTTCTGTCATCTTTTTAACGATCTTGGTAAATTCGACACGTCTCTCTTCGCTGAGTTCGGGGAGGTTGATACGGATGAGTTTACCGTCCACGGCGGGATTCAGGCCAAGGTTGGCCTTTTGAATGGCTTTTTCGATGGGGCCTACAGTTGAGGCATCCCAAGGCTGAATTGCGAGGGTTCTACTCTCCGGCGTGGTGATACTTGCTACCTCGCGCAGACGCATTTGTGATCCATAGACGTCTACCATCACGTTCTCTACAAGACCCGGGGAGGCCTTCCCGGTGCGGACGCCTGCGAAGTCACCAAGGATGACGTCCTCCGTCTTTTGCATCTTTTCTTCCGCAATCAATAAAATATCGTCTACTGGCATGATTTTTCCTCATTATTTAGTGTTGAATCGATTCTTCCTCGTAAGGGTTTCAAGACCATTCAGGAAGTGACTAAAGTGCCCACTTTTTGTCCCATGACGACCTTACGGAGATTATTCGATTTGAAAATATCAAAGACGATGATGGGCATTTCATTGTCCATGCACAAGGAAAAGGCGGTTGAATCCATGACGCTGAGTCGTTTTGACAGTGCTTCCTGATACTGAATCTGGTCGTAACGTTTGGCGTCCTTGTATTTCATGGGGTCCTTGGTGTAGATTCCATCGACCTTGGTGGCTTTTAGAATGACTTCTGATCCAATCTCGTTGGCCCGTAATGCGGCGGCCGTGTCAGTCGAGAAGTACGGATTCCCAGTACCGCCACCAAAGATGACGACACGTTTGAGTTCCATGTGTCTCAATGCCTTTCGTCGGATGAAAGGTTCCGCGACGGCCTCAGTGGAAATAGCGGTTTGCACCCGTGTTTCAACACCCTTCTTCTCAAGCGCATCCTGCATGGCTAATGAATTGATGACGGTGGCCAGCATGCCCATGTAATCACCAGTCACGCGTTCGATGCCTCTTTGGCTTCCCTGAAGTCCCCGAAAAATATTACCGCCTCCGATGACCACGCCAATATCCACGCCAAGCTTGTGGACGGCGACAATTTGGTCGGCCAAACCATGCACTGCCTCGGGGCAGATGCCGGCTCCTTTTTCGCCGCCCATGACTTCCCCACTGAGCTTGATCAGAATGCGGTTATATTTTGGTGTGCGTTTTTTTTGCTTCATTTAAGGGAGTCTTGTTACCGTGCCCCTTGGTTCGCATCTCCCAAGTTGCAGGAGACCACTTGCCCAAGGCACTCTTGCATATCAACTGAAGGGCGAGTCGTCAATGACCTAAGGCTTGCATGGCCTCTCCTGGTTCCTTTTTTTCGGAGCCTTTCATCCACTGCCTTTGCCTGGCGTCCTTGAGTCATGTGCTGGTAAATGGGGGTGGGTCCTCTCATCAGGGACGGCACAAAAAAGCCCGGAGACGCCATAGCACCTCCGGGCATGATTCTCAAATGGGTCTCAATCCTCCCCTTCGCCCACCTGGAAGCGAAGGAAACGGCTGATGGAAATAGTATCGTCGAGTTCTTTGCCAACCGAAGCGATATGCTCCTTGACAGTTATCTCGCCGTTTTTCACAAACCCCTGGTCAACCAGGCAGATATTCTGGAAGAACTTTTCCATTTTACCTTCCACAATTTTTTCAATTGCCTGTGCAGGCTTGTCTTTGAACTGCTCGGTTGCAATTTCTTTCTCCTTGGCAATCAAATCAGCGTCAACGTTCTCCCGGCTGACACTTGTTGGGTTGGCTGCCGCGATTTGCAGGGTGATATCCTTCACCAGCCCCTTGAAGGCATCTTGGTGCGTGGTTTCATCCTTGCCAGCCCCTACCTCCACGAGGACGCCAACCTTGGCGCCAGTATGAATGTAGGCAGCGACCATGCCACTCCCCTGGACCTGTAGGGTTGCATGACGCCCAATGCGTATGTTTTCGCCCACTTTTGTGACCTGATTGGTACGTATGGCTTCAAAATCGGCCTCAGGTTGCTCTACGAGTGTCTTTGCCAAATCGTTGCAGAACACACGAAATGTCTCGTTCTTGGCAACGAAGTCGGTCTCACAGTTAACTTCCACCAAAAGGCCAAGTTTGCCATCGGGCTGGATGTAATGGGAAATGACACCTTCGTTAGCCTCTCGACCAGCTTTCTTAGCGGCCGTGGCGACGCCTTTTTTGCGTAATAAGTCCACGGCGGCGTCCAAGTCCCCATCAGATTCTGTGAGCGCCTTTTTACAGTCCATAAGCCCCGCGTTGGTCATGCGGCGCAACTGGCCCACAAGGGCTGCGGTTATTTCTGCCATAATGTTCAGTTTCTATTTAAAGGATCGTTTCAAATAAACGCACTCATCCAACTACCTGTTCGGTGATGGTGAGATTGGGAAATGGGTTATTTCGTTTCGGGATCGGTCGCATCCGTCGCTGAAGGTGTTTCGGCGGGAGCTGCGGGTTGGGGTGCAACTTCGGCTGGTGGAGGTGCTACCACCGAAGGCGTTACAGGCTCGGGTGCTTCCTCAACTGGAGGGGGGACCACTACCGAAGGTGTGACAGGCTCGGGCGTTTTCTCAACTGGAGGGGTGGCTACAACTGAAGGAGCTGCTGAGGGCTCCGGTTTTTCCTCGACTGGAGGAGGGGTCACTGCAGAGGCAGTTTCTGACAAAGGCACAACAGGCTCAACGGCCTTTTCTTTCTCTGCCGAATCGGCTGTCTGCGCCTGTTGT
>JAAZXX010000199.1 GCA_014239995.1 Verrucomicrobiia bacterium | reverse complement strand
AGGGCTGGGTCAAGTGACGCCAAACCGCTTTCGGGGTTTTGGATGGCACCCCCGAGAAACCGGGGGGTTCAAGCGCTCCCGTTGCGGATGGCCCGCCCTCACCGGGATCTTCCCGGCGAAGCAGACCATACCCGAGCATCAGTATGAGGCCCATGACCGCGAGGCCTTGAACGATCCTGTTTTGCATGGCATCTCACTGGAGTTCAGATGGCAGGAGACTGCGTTCCTGGAGCACGACCAGCCGGGTTTGACCGCCACAGACATGGGCAGCGGGATGCAGGTGCAGCCACAGGTCATGGGGATACCGGCAGGCATGGGAGTAGGATTTTTCCACCCAGCGCCGTGCACCGCCATAGGCCACCGGGTCGCCGATGAGCATTTCGTTGTCATCACACAGCCTGAAGTAACGATTTTCCGGGCGATGGACCTTCAGGTTGAGGGATATTTTACGTTCCTTGATTTCTCCTGTCCGCAGCAGGTTACCGAATCTGTAGGAAACCGTGGCTTTTTGAAAGTGCACTTCTGAGGGATAGGTACCCTGGGACAAAAGCATCGGATGCAGCACGGCTGAGGAGGTCGACACATCGGAGTAAACAACGAAGCTTCCGACGCCCCACCTTTCTGTTTGATCGACGAGCAGTGTCCCGAAGGAAAGTGTCGTATCGTCAAAAAAGGCCCTCAAACGTTGCTCCTCCTGCGTCTTATTGTACGGTTTGTCCCTCGTGCCACACACACTCCATTCAAAGATCTTGTCTCCGTCCTGGTCCAACACTTCAAAGCGTTTCAACCAGCCCTTCACGTTTGCTTTTTTGAGTTTTTCAACATTACCGGAGGGATCTGTTTTGAGTTCGTTCCGGTGACTGGCACGGACCCTCACTTCAAAAGGTTCAAAACGCGCATCGGGACCTGGATAATGTTTTTGCCTGAGCCGATAGCCGGCGGAGGTGTAGTAGGCACCGTTGGCACGGGCATCGACCCGGTCGTTCCGGGGATCCCTTGACTGTTTCTCGACCCACTCATCCAGGACAAGACCGGCGGCCAGTTCAACAATAATGGCCACCATGTCGCTTTGACTCAGCACCGTGGCAACAATGGCGGCACCGCCGGCCTTGTATGGCAGGAAAGTCAGGACACCGCAGAGAGTGATCGTGGTCAGCATCAGGAAGGAGACGTGTTTCTTCATTTTTTTCCTTTCTACGACACGCGGAGTGGACAGGCAGACACAAGGTATCGTTTGGGTTTTTTGGATTGATTTTGGATCTACCCTAGAAATATCACGACCCATACCATGTAGCGTCAAACTTCTTTCTTCTTTTTTATATACTAATAGACGCCTTTTTATACTTTTTTCAGACCTATAAGGTTAAATTATTAAAAAAGGTGCACGCATTACAAATATTGAATGACACAACATGTGCGTGTGAGGGAAACACCATCCGCCGGGGCATGGGAAAAAACATGTGCATCCTTGCAGATTGTCAGCGTCTTTTGGTTCATGCCATGAAACCCGGATTTTCTTGCCGGATCGGTTTCAAACAGATCTGGGTAGTGTGTCTTGGGTGGCCATGCAGGCCTGCAGGTCCATCTTCCGTGTTCCTGGAGAAAGAAAACGGGCAAGGCCCTACGTATGAAACCGGGTAGATCAGGAACGGCATGCCTGGGTCTTTGCACCCATGTCGCATAAAAAATATCCCCAGGTTTTGGAGAGAGCCTTAGAGTATTGAAACACCCATGGGCGAGCCTCCTCTCTCAGGTGTCCTTGCCGTCTTGCTGCTGGTGGACCTGCTTCTGACTTCCCGGGTGTCCGCACTCATCTGGCTCCCATGTTTGACCGTATACCTCCCTGGCATCCTTGCATTCCATTTGAGCGCCCTGTTCCATCAGCCTTTCAAGGATCATGCGACAGGTATTCACTTTTTTTGATTTTTGAGCTTGGTTTTGATCGCTGCAAGGTATGCTTTGGTGCGGCAATGGCGATCAGGTATATGTGGATCTGCGCCTGCATTCAAGAGGGAGTGAATGTCTTCAAGGTTTGCCATGCGTGCGGCGTTAAAGAGAGGTGTCCGGTCTGATTGATCCACTGGTTCCACACCTGATCATACGCCAGCAAGGTCTTGAAGGCATGATATGCACGCACCTTCCAGGTATGCCATGGCGGCCTCCACTTAGCTTATACAATCCGCATGGAGGCCCGCCGGGGATGCCAACCCGAAGGCCGGCATCCTTTCACCAAGCTTTATGGCTCCACGCTTGTATTACTGGTCCCTTGACCTCCGGTCAGGGGCGACCAGTGTGCAGCCCGAATCTTCCACGCACCATCCTCCTTAACGTAAACCTGTGTGATCCTTACAAGTTTCTTGGGAACAAGTGACTGGCCTTTGAACTGTTCTGCACCCTCGGCATAATACATGGCCACCACGGCCTTGCCTGGAACCAGGGAGACGCAGTGAACATGCTTCGGCACCACGGTAAATATTTCATATTCCACAACGTCCATCTGAGGGCTTAATTCCTGGAGAAGACCACCACTGGAAAAAAACTCCACTGATCCCTTGCTGGAGAGATTGCCAATGTCGACTTTCATGTTTTTCTTTTCTGCCCTCCAGGCATCTTCAATGAAATGCCTGACAGCGGATTCATCCTTCTGTGCCTGTGTCGCTTCGTGTGGATCCCCCTGAATCTGGGAAGATAAGCTTAGTATGCCGATAAAGATGCAATGGAATGTTTTTTTCATAACAAGTGTTTATTTTTATGAGTGAATGTCGATCATGGAGAAATCCCCTTTCCTCTGGCGGAGGTATCAGGAAACTTCAAATGGAAACACGGTTAAAAGACACGAACTGGGTCAACTATGTGCCATATCCTTTTCGTTGGGAGAAGACCATCAGGCTCGAACTTGGGCATCTATCAGGCCTCGTCGGGATCCTTGAGATCTTCGATGGCGTGCGCCACCCGTAAATGGACTTCCTTCCCCACCCCATTTGTCATCGTTTTTGGCTTGTATCCAAGTTGCGTAAGCGACAGGATGAAACCCTCTTAGAAACTAGGTTTTCATGCTTCACCGTGGCTCACTGGTGCGACTGAAACCTGAAACAATGAATCCTGCAAGATGACTACGTTAACAATCGACGGGCATGTGGTGGAAACAGATGAAAAAGACATGCCCCTTCTGTGGTTCCTTCGTGACAAACTCCAGAAAACAGGCACGCGATTTGGTTGCGGCAAGGGACTTTGCGGCACCTGCACCGTTCTCGTCGATAATCATGCAGTACGTTCCTGCCAGTTCCCTGTTTTCGCCCTTGATGGAAAAAAGGTCACGACCATTGAGGGGCTTTCGGAACACGGAGACCACCCGCTCCAGAAGGCCTGGCAGGAAAAAAATGTCCCACAGTGTGGCTACTGTCAGGGTGGACAGATTCTGTCGGCGGTGGCTCTATTGAACTCAGATCCCAACCCGACAGATGAAGCCATCGACAATGCCATGGTCGGCAACATTTGTCGCTGTGGCACCTACGGTAGAATCCGAGAAGCCATCAAATCCGTCCAAGGAGGTTCCCAGTGAATACCGTTTCATCCTTCAACAGACGTGACTTTCTCAGGCTGAGCGGTGTGACATGCTCAGGCCTGATACTGGGGTTTTCAGCCGAAGCCGAGACAAGCTCACCGGAAAACTTCAACCCGGATGTTTTTCTGACACTCGAACCAAGTGGCACCATACACATCTACGCACACCGATCCGAAATGGGCACCGGAATTCGTACGGTCCTGCCCATGGTCGTCGCTGATGAATTGGGAGCAGACTGGGACGACGTGGATATCAGGCAGGCCACTGGGGACAAGAAATTTGGATCCCAAAACACGGACGGATCACGCAGCATCTGGAAGTTCTTTGACCGCATGCGCACCGCCGGGGCAACAGCGGGGTTCCTCCTGAATCAGGCAGCCGCTGCCCGCTGGAATGTCGACCCAAGCACTTGCCGCCGCGACGCCAGCCATGTGATCCACAAGGCATCAGGCAAGCGCATCGCATTCAAGGAACTCGTCGGCGAAGCCGCCAAACTACCCTTGCCCAAGGCGGATGAATTGACCTTCAAGGCACCCGAGGAAAGAACCTATATCGGCAAAGGAAAAAAGGTCGTTGATTTCGCTGACATGGTTTCCGGCAAGGCAGTTTTTGGTGCCGACATCCGCCTCCCAAACATGCTTTTCGCGGTCGTTGAACGAAGCCCGGTCCTTGGGGCCAAATGGAAAGATTTTGACAAGGAAGCACCACTGAAGGTCAAGGGGGTAAACCAAGTCGTCACCATCACTCCTTACAAGGCACCTCATGCATTCCAGGCGCTCGGGGGCATCGCCGTGCTTGCTGATCACACCCACGCTGCCATCAAGGGTCGAGAAAAACTCAATACCCAGTGGGGAACATCGGAACACGACCACTATGATTCCGATGCCTACAGGGACGAACTCCTGGCCACCGCCGAGAAGGAGGGAACCGTGGTCCGTCACAAGGGTGATTACAAGGAGGCCATCAAGGGCCTGACAACCCACTCGGCCAGTTATTATACTCCACACCTCCTGCATCAACCGATGGAACCACCCGTTGCAACCGCCGACTTCAAGGATGGCAGATGCATCGTGTGGGCCCCCACCCAGAACCCCCAGGCGGCACAGGACGCTGTGGCCGCTGCGCTGGAGATCCCTGCGTCTCAGGTCACCGTGCACGTCACCCTTTTGGGCGGCGGGTTTGGGCGCAAGTCAAAGCCAGATTACGTGGCAGAGGCAGCCCTGCTCTCGCAAAAAGTCGGAAGACCAGTCCAAGTCGTCTGGACCCGTGAGGACGACATCCAGCACGATTACTTCCACTCGGTTGCAGCCCTGAAACTGGAAGCTGGCCTCGACAAAAAAGGGTATCCTGAGGCCTGGAGCATGCGCACCGTTTTCCCGTCGATCAGCTCGACATTTGCAGAAGGAGTCGTGCAGGCCTCAGCCGGTGAAATGGGGCTGGGTTTCAGCGATCTGCCCTTCGACGTCCCACATATCCTCTGTGAAAACGGCCCGGCACCGGCACACGTCCGTATCGGTTGGCTGAGGTCGGTCGCCAACATTCAGCATGCCTTTGCCATCCACTCCTTTGTCGATGAACTGGCAGCAAAAGCCGGCATCGACCCTCTGGCATACCTCAACAGGGTCATTGGCAGGGATCGCAAGATCGACCTGAAGGCCGAAGGTGCCGATTACCCAAATTACGGTGCGCCTCTTGAGAAGTATCCCGTTGACACAGCTCGCCTCAAGCATGTCCTCAACACTGCCGCCAAGGATGCGGACTGGGGCCGTCAACTCCCTGTGGGGCAAGGCCAGGGTATCGCGGTACACCGGAGTTTCCTGAGTTACATCGCCATCGCCGTGCGCGTGAGGGTCCTCGGGCGCAAGGTGGTGATCGAACAGGTGGACCTCGCCATCGACTGTGGTCTGGCAGTGCACCCGGAACGGATCCGCAGCCAGATGGAAGGGTCGGTTGTTTTTGGAATATCCCTGGCCATGATGGGCAAGGCAACCATGAAGAACGGTGCGGTGGACCAGAGTAATTTTCACGATGCACCAGTAGCGAGGATCACGGACGCAAAGACAAAGATCAACGTGACTCTGGTCCAGAGTGAAGCCCCTCCCGGAGGCGTTGGGGAACCGGGAGTCCCACCCTTTGCCCCCGCCCTTTGCAATGCCATCTTTGCGGCCACCGGCAAGAGGGTTCGAAGCCTGCCTATCAAGGAGCATGATCTCTCAGAAGCTTGAGGCTTTGATGCCGGTTCAAGAGGAGTCATTGAAGAAATCCCACTCACTCACCTGCTGTCATCGAAGGAATACAGTTCAGCGGCATGACACACACATACCCACCTGTGACCTCCTCCGCAGGTAGACCTACAGCCGTATCGCTCAAAGTCATCCATCCCACGGCAGGCTTTTACAGCGTGGTCCCGTTTTCCCATGAAATACTTTACTGAGAACAAATACACCTCCTTGGTGATCATCTTGTCGGTGATCACTGCCTTCCTCGGAAATGTGCTTGAACCCGTGGCCATCTACTCGCTGAGCTGGGCGATCCTCATCTACTTCATGCTGGAGGCATGCTTTAAACTGCGAAAGCAAGGCTGGAAAGGCTACATCAGCCATACAGGCAATCGATTCGATTTTCTCGTTGTCCTGTTCAGCGTGCTCTTCGTAATCATTCCTAACATGGCGGTTGGAAGCATTGTTTATCTGCGCCTGTTCAGGGTTCTCTCTCTTATCAAAATCGTTAAACTTATCCCGGACGCAGGGCATATACTCAGTGGCCTGGCACGGGCCATGAAGGCATCCAAGGCCATCCTCACCCTGCTGGCCATCCAGCTGGTCTTCTTTTCGCTGCTCGGTTTCAGCCTCTTTGGCACTTACCTTCCCACATACTTTGGAAACCCACTGAGTGCGATGAATACGATCTTTACCATTTTCACGGTTGAGAACTGGGGTGCCGTACCGACAGCAGCCGAGGCACTGGACAAACCTTACATCTATTATGCGGTCAATGCCTTTGTCATATGTGTGCTGATCCTGGGAGGATTCATCTCGCTGTCGCTTGCAAACGCTATTTTTGTGGATGAAATGGCAAGCGACAATAACGATGAAATCATGAAAAAAATGGACTTACTGATAGCTGAAAATACCGAAATAAAAAAGGTACTCACCCATTTGGAAAAGCGGATTGGGAAGCCT
>JAAZXX010000198.1 GCA_014239995.1 Verrucomicrobiia bacterium | reverse complement strand
GCTGTGGTGCGATTCAGGCCGAACTCCGAAGCTGGTCAACAGTATTACCGAGTGCGTCATACCCAAGCAGACAAGTAGTTGACTGGGGGTAAAAGGGGCGCCCCTTATGGGAGTTTTCAATCCCTGGATGACCCGAATATTTCACCAGAAAGAAAAACCACCAAAGTTTCATGGGGCATCCCTGGCCTGGCGTATCTTGGTTAGCAGGCGTGCCTTCTCCATCTCGGAGAAAACTGCCTGCACCTGGACCCTGGCTTTCCTGACCGGGTCAGCATATGACCTCATGCAGACTTCCAATTTCATCTTGATGGAATCCTCACCCATTCAAGGCACACTTGGCAAATGAGCCATGGGAATTTTCGTATGTGATGCCAATGGAAATAGGTTAGGCACAGGCAGGACTACGATAAGTTATTTCGGCAAGATTCTTTCCGCCATCCCGCTTGGCATAGGTTTTCTCATGGCAACTTTTACTTCGGACAAACGGGCATTACAGAATCGCTTACGGTTTGTAATTGACCAGCAAGATTTGACTTCGTTTAAATTCTTCTATGGTCTTCCCCCCGTTTTTGGCCGATGTCACCACTTTAGACTGGGTCATCCTGAGCATGATTATTCCTATACTTTTTTGGGTTTGGAAAAAACCCAATCCTCCTGGGTTGGGTGGCGGCGGCTACTACGGAGGAGGAGGTGGCGGATGTGGTAGCAGTTGCGGCAGTGGCTGTGGCGGCGGATGCGGCGGAGGGGACTAGCCCCTCACGCGCGCGAGCCTTCGATTGAGCCGCTACCCTCACAAGATTTCAAGCCTTGTGCGTCTTACGCACGCGGGAGTGGTTGATGCACCGTTTCCCTATCCCATTGAGCTTGAGCAGTGGCTCAACTCCCAATGTCATTAATGAGGCTTGCTTTAACTTTCTGTGAGTTTTAGAAAAACAATCCAATGGAAACCTATGTGGACCTGCCTAAACAAACGTAAGAGGGACGCGGTGGCACGTAAAGCTATCGAGCCAGGTGAGACGATGAGCGAGTGGATACGCAATGCTGTGCTTATGGTGGCGAAGTGTCAGGTTTTGTTTCGGAGGAATTATGTCTGATATGATGTTTATGGTTTTAGGCCTTGTTGGGGCGATTATCGTCGTTGGGTTTATTCTGGCACGAAGATGACCAGCGTCCAGGAACGACCCAGGGCAACCAACGTGGCGACACGCTGTATTACCAGAATTAGCGTACTGCTCACGCCCCTCCCTCTCACTCTTTTGCGGAAACCGCCGTTTAAATGGTGAACCTTAAGAGATTCCTTATGGGGGGCAGTCGAACATGAGGAATGCGTACCTTCTTACGATGTGGCTCCGTGACCATCGTTTGCCTTATATTGCTTCATCTGTTGAAGAGGTAAACACCTTGCCAAAGCTGGCCAAAACGTACGCAAAAGCGGCAATTTCAAGCGAGATAGTGAAGTTTTAAGGGTGCCAAGACGGCAAATTCAAAAACGGCACAAAAGCGGGGGTGGAGTTCCGGTTTGCATCCCCTGAAATGAGATATGCCACCCCACTGGATATATATCAGACCACACACCATTTTTTGGTGATTTTGGCCAGATTAATTCTGTAGGTAATGCAGGGGGTAAGGGAACTCAGCTAGTCTTCAAGGATTGCAGGATTCACTTCACACATGCCGTTTCTAGGTCTGCCCCTGGTCTGCCCCTCCTGGACGCATGGCAAGAATCAAGGGGCGCACACAGGGAAGCCTCGTATTCAGCTCAGTGGAGAAACCGCAGGATTTTACTTGAGCAGCAGGCAGGGTTAGTCACCGCCGCCACAACCGCCACAACCGCCGCCACAGCCTGCTCCACAACTACTCCCGCTGCCATCTCCGCCATTACCAAAGTGGAATGGACCGCTTTTATGATCCTCAAGACCCATCCACCGCAACCAAGCGCGCCGGAGAACAATTACCACAAATGATATCAACAATCCTGGCAGAAGGATAAAAACCAGAAGAAGTATTAAGCTCAGAATCATGCCTCAATACACGCCACAGCCCCCCGAATCCCGCCATTACAAATTCAGCCTGGATTTGTAGTCGCTAAATGAAAAGACACTTAAAATCTGTAAGGGGGAGCTCTACGTCATCAGGTTTGGCAGGCGTTGGATTATCCAGTTGGAAGTGCTGCCCAATCACCTCCACCAATGCCACCTCTGCGGAGGACCATGGATTCCAAAAACGAAACGAACGAATACTCACCAAATGATTGGTGGTGGTGTATTCCTTTCACCAGTCCCCGTTACTATCACCGAGTTTTACGGCTATAAGAACCATGTCACTTTGACTGGCACTTGGAATCAGCGCCACCTTTTCCCGGCCTGCAGCCAAGGAAAGTGATTCACTCACACCTAGACCACTGGTGTCTGAATTGAAGAAACGCCACAGACTTTCGGGTGCGTCGGATGGTTTCTTGCTGAAAAAAGATTTTCGACCCAGAATGAGATTGCGCATGGCAACAATGTCGACCACGTCAATGGATGCATCCCGATTGGCATCCGAAGCAATCAAAACACTCTACATTGATCCAGGAAGTCCATGGCAAAATGGATACGTGGAAGGTTTTCACAATAAATTTCGCAGGGAATGTTTGGGGCGAGAAATCTTTTACACGCTGAGTGAATGCCGGGTGGTCGTGAATGATTGGAAACGGAAATATAACAAGGTCCGACCACATAGAAGTCTCGGGATGCAGACCCCATCGGAGTTTGCCAAAAAACATCCGAACAGCGCCAAGATTCTTCCTGCGTTAAGGCCTCCGGCCCCCACTCCGCATGAATCTTGCACCACCAACCCGACGTGATATGATCACCGCATATTCCCACTCAACTTGGGCCAGAAAGTCGACGGCTGGCAATAAAGGGGAGACAAAAAAACAGTTTGCATCACAAGTCAAAGAAAAAAAACACTCCACCACTTGAACGCCAAATGAAACACCTCCCACTCACAACAATCGCACCCATGGTGCTGGTGAGGTGTGGTGAGACGCAGCAGTCGGCTCCACAATTTTTTATCGTGTCATAATGAGTTTTGGGTATGACAATGGACAGCTGATGCAACAGAGGCACTGTGGGATTGTTTTATTGGTGATGTGGATCGCGCTTCATGCGCCCTTGCGGCTCAGCGCCGCGGCGGATGAGGGCTTTACGCCCCTGTTCAATGGGAGGAACCTGCAGGGGTGGGTGGCCGTGGAACCGGCTGACGCGTTCATCGTCAAGGACTCTGCCATTTTCTCCACCGGCGCTGGTCCCTATCCTTCCTGGCTGCGCAGTGAGCGGGAATACGAGAACTTTGTGCTCCGCTTTGAGTACCAGACCGAAGGCTGGTATGAGGGTGGTGTTCTCCTACATGCCCCATTGGATGGACCCGGCTCGAAGCTGGGATTCAAGATCCATCTGCGGCATGAACAAAAGGCCTACGGCCTTCGCTCGCCGGGGGCCATTTATGATGCGGCGGCTCCCCGCAGCATTGCCAATCTTCCGTCCGGGCAGTGGAACTACTGTGAGATCAAATGCGATTGGCCTCATCTGCGCGTGACGCTCAATGACGAGCTGATTCATGACATTTCGATGGACACCGACGCTGCCTTCAGGCACAGACTGCGTCGGGGCTTTATTGGCATCCAGAACATTGGCTGCCGCGCGTCGTTCAGAAACATACAAATCCGAGCGCTGCCCGATCAGGAACAACTCTGGCAACCGCTATTCCGATCCGGCATGGCTGGTATGCATGGACAGGGGCACTCCGATTGGCGCATCGAAGACGAGGTGCTCACGGGTCAGGGCAAGGATGGCGTCGCGGTGACTCGGGCTGAATTCTCCAGCCCCTTTGAGCTCCAGGTCTGGGTCAAGACCATCGTGAACGGAAATGGGGGGGTGCTCTTCAATGGCGGTCCTGGTCGGGTAGAGGTTCAGTGCTTCAATGCTCCCGACAGTACCAATCCCACCGGGAGCTTCTATGGGATAGCACCTGCAGAGCGTGTGCTCAGTCGTGACCAGGAGTGGTTTCTGCTGCAGATCTTCAATCGCGGGTCCACTGCGGAGGTGCTGGTGAACGGTGAAGCGGTCTCCCATGCCCGCGATCTCAAACCTCCGTACCGGGGCAGCATTGGTTTTCAACATCATACGCCAGGGGGCAGCATACAGTATCGTGCCGCGCGACTCAGGGCAATTGAATGATGTTGGATGCCGCCCGGTCATGACGAGCCCACAGTCGCCGTCAGACTTCTTATAGCCAAAGGTGCGGTTGTGAATGCGGAGAATGTGTTAGAGCAAACACCGCTGGATCAGGCCGATGCCAAGGAAACCGCCGACATTCTCCGCAAACACGGAGCCAAGACGGGTGAAGAATTGAAAGCTGAAGGGAAATGAATTTTCTCACTCACGCATTCACTGAAACTTTGTGAGATTCATTAAAAAAAAGGGAGACACAGTGGGATTTGCACAGTCTTAAACCATTATCCATTGGAGTTTTGAGCCTGCAGAGGGTTCGATTCCCTTCACCCGATCCACTTATTACTTGCTAAAACCACTCCCTGTTGCTTGCGGAACAAATCCGGAACAGAATGTTTCCATGGGCTTCGTCAAAAGACCTCAACCAGATAAATCCTCCAACAAGCCAAACCATACTAAGCATCCGCTGGGTGACTCTCCTCTAACGATCAAGCGTAAATCGTGCGAAGTTAAAATCTACCCTACATGGGATCGCAAGTTTGTAACTTGTGCGAAAACCAAGAAGAAGTCATTGAAATCTCAAGTGCCACAATATGCCGTGGCATTCTACTCAGAGGGCAAGCGTGTAATTAAAAAATTCAAAAATCTGGAAAGAGCCAAATTTGAATCAAAAACCATGCTGCAGATGCTCATCGACGGTAAACCGGAGGTGACAGAGCTGTCAGGCCGAGATCGGAAAATTTACATACAGACATCTAAACAACTCAGAAATTTTGCCCCTTCACTGGATATTGATACGGCTGTCCAAAGGTTTATTCGGGCCGAACAAAAGATGCAGGACCTTGGTTTTCATATCGAAGATGCTGTGAGGGAGTTTGTCGTAAGGCAACACCTGGTCTCCAAACCGCAGCGGATTAATGATATTGTTGAAGAACTTATTGAAACCAAGAGGAAAGCCAAACGAAGCGAACTTTATATAAAGGACCTTAATAAACTGCGAAAATTTGGAAATACTTTCGAAATCTTTTCTCACGATCTGAGCTTACAATGCTGCAGAAGTATCTCGATGGCCTCGGGGCGCCTCGAACTCAAATCAATCACCTGAGGCAAATCCGAACGCTGTATGGCTTTGCCATCAGGCGTAAATACGTGCACAACGAAATGCTCGAGATCATCGAAGGAGTCGAAGTGCCTGATGAACCGAACCGCACAGCAGAAATATTTTCCCCCGAAGAATTAAGTGAGATGCTCGATACTTGCCCTCCGAAGCTTGTCCCATGGCTGGTAATGGCTTCATTTTGCGGACTGCGCATGGCTGAGATACAGCGTTTGGATTGGCAGGAGATCGATATCGCTCAGAATATCGTGACCGTAAAGGCCGAAAAAGCCAAGACGGGATCAAGGCGGGTCGTCCCCCTGCCGGATGCCGCCACCCGGTGGTTGGTCTCGCACGAGAAGCAGCAAGGACAGTTGGCTTGTTACAGCGGCGGTAACAGATTTTCAGAGCGAATTGTTGAATCAGTCAATCAAGCGAGGGAAGCCAATGCCACGCCATTTAAGTGGAAGAAGAATGCATTACGTCATAGTTTCTGCAGCTACAGGCTCGCGGTTTTGAAAAATTCAGCTCAAGTGGCTTACGAGGCAGGCAATTCCTCCGCGATGATCTTCAAGCATTACCACGAACTTGTAGCGCCTGAGGATGCGAAAAAATGGTTTTCCACTGTCCCTAGATCAAAGTGATGAGCTAGGTCTCTCCTTTGAAGATTTGTGGCCGCGGTGGGTAGTTACGAGGGTTGATGATGTGCTTTACGTTTATTTTGAACGCAATAGAATCCACCATGATCTTCAACCCCAGAGATGAAAAAATCCCTCCCAGTGAGGCACTGGCCTGCAAGCTCTGGAAACTGATGCGCAGGAGCAAAAAGTTTTGCCAGGATGTGGAGATTCTCCGTCAATTGGACACTAAATTGGTTTCTGCCCGCAATACTCCTTCCGACCAATACCAGGTAATTCTCGAAGAAAACCTGAGGTTCGTTGACGACATCACGAGGACGAATCAATTTGCAGGGTGTGCTCTGCGTTGGCTTGTTCCTGATCCCTTGATCACTGCAACCGAATTTAAACATACCAAGAGCGGAGTTGTTGAATCGGAAAAAGTCGCTGTCATGCGACCGAAGAACTTATCGGAACCCCGTAAAAATTGGCCGTGGAAAACACAATCAGGTCGCGGGGGTGGTCATGTGCGTGTTCGTGCTCTCGAAATTTTTCATTTTTTCAGTAATAGAAAGGCATTCCGTGATCCTTGCGTTTTCATAGACGAGTGGAAGGGGTGGAAGCCCGGTAAGATGTTATTCGATCTAGGATCCTGCTGGACTGAAACGCCACAAGGGTTCAGGCATCAATTTTGCCACCACTGGCGCTCCATTGATTCGCGTCCGACAAACCCAATAACGGGGAATCGTTTGGATTCACCGCATCCCCATGAAATAAGTCACGGCGGTTACAATTTCGGTATCGAAGACTATAGATTATTTGCCATCCCGAAATGCATTTGGTCGAGGTTACGAGAACTGATCCACTTGAAAAGTTAGCCTGGATCAATAAAAA
>JAAZXX010000197.1 GCA_014239995.1 Verrucomicrobiia bacterium | reverse complement strand
CTGTAGTAGTGCCAGGACCCCTTCCAAGGTCATCTTTAATATTCGGAAGGGGAGCCATAACAGCCAGATCAGAGGCCATGCCAGCAATGCCAGAAGCGCAATGGGCCAGCAAAGCACCAGCAGGGTGCACCATATGAGCCAGATCATTAAGAGCTTCATGTGATTTTTACCTTCCTGTCCACCGCAGGAAACGTGGATCACCATGCTTCACGGGCCTTCTAATACAAGCCTTTTTTAGCTTCATATTTCCCTTGAAGGTGATAGCTGACCGTGTTTGTTTTGCCTCATTCGCCAGGTTTGGCTCGTTGAGCATTTGTCAGTCCTGGTTTTGTGTTCCCCGCGAACTCCTTGATCGAGCAGATGGATGCCGGGTAGATTGTAAGGGGTTCACCGCGTGATTGTGCTGCTAACGGCAGGGAAGAGGGTGATTGCATGTGGTAACCTCAAGACACCTTTGGATTGATTGATCGGGATTGGGTTTCGAATACCTTTTTCCGTCCCCTGAAACAGATGCGATGTCGGGCTTGTCTTGTATCCCATGGTATTTTACAAACAATAGGTCCCTTTGAATGTGAATCCTGATGCGATGATGAAACACAGCATGCACTTCCTCCTCATGACGACTCTTTCTGTTGTGGGTTTTGCTGGGGAACCGGACTTGATGGCACGTTTTGGTCGTGATGTTCGTCCCTTCCTGAAAGCCTATTGCCAGCCATGTCATAACGCAGAGAAAATGAAGTCCGGTGTGCGTGTCGATTATCTGGATGGCATGCTGAAGGAAGCGCAACTCAAGCTTTGGGAGCATATCCTGGAGCTTGTCGATCAGGGGGATATGCCCCCGGAGGAATCGGACCAACCGAGTGACAGAGAACGTGCCCTGATAAAGGATTGGATCGTGGAAGGTTTGCACCTTGCCCGGACCCGTGAGGTTGCCACGCATGGAACCGTTCGGCGACTGACTGTTCCCCAGTACCAGCATGCCCTGAGAGATTTGCTTGGGGTGGATGAGAACTTCACTGAACGACTGCCCCCGGATGCCGTGTCCGAGGATGGTTTTCGGAATCGTCAGGACACCATGTTGCTTTCCCCCCTCCTGCTGGAAACGTATTTTGAGGTCGCCGAGATGATGCTGGATCGTTCCATCGTGGACGAGCGTGCGAGACCGGTGATTCAAAATTTTCGAATGGATTTGGGAAAAGCGATCAATCCGGCCCCACTCAAGGAAACCCTGATCCTGGGGGCCTCAAGTGTTCTGCTGGAAAATCCTGATTTTGTTGTCACCGAATGCATGCCAGACAAATCCTTTGATTTTGAACCCTTCAGCATGCAGAAGCAGTTTAGGTTTGTGGAGGGTTATCAGGGAAATAATACGGTGCGTGGTTGGCGTGAATACAACAGTATCTACCATGCGGTGTTCGCCTGCATGCGTGGTTCACAGGGATATCCGTCGGGCAAGGCCTTTGATCTGGTGCCGGAGGGGCTGCTGCTGCGGCCAGCCATTCCCAGCGCGGAGCTGTTTCAGGTAGAGAGTACTTATGGTCCCAAGGCTAATTTCAAGGTGTCTCTACGTGAATTACCGGATCATGGGCGATTCAGGATCACGGTTTCTGCGGCCAAATACGACGACGCCATACTGCTTGGGGGGAATGCGCATGTCATTGGTTCCGGGATCGTGGTTTCGGATCTCTCGCGCGGATCCAGAACGGTCCGCGTGGATCATGCTGGTGTTTATCAGGTCGAGGTGCATCGATCCCCCCCGGTGAAACCCACCGTTGCCAAGTATGATACACGGCTTGATCTTGCCCTGGCAGGGCATTGGCCCATGGATGATCAGGGGGGGGACTCTCCCTTCGGCCAGGCTCTTCTTCTCGAGGAAGCGGATCATGCCCTTGTGATTCCAGCAAGCGAGAAAATGCGCGTGGGGCAGGGAAATTTTACCGTCTCAGCCTGGATATTTCCGAAGAAACTCCAGCAGGGTGGCATCGTGGCCATGGGGCCTTATGGTCGTCGTGGCTGGGTTTTTGACACTCCCAACGACCGTGGCGTGCTGCGTCTTGAAACCTTCAGGGATTACCAGAAACCCAGTGGCACCGTGCAGAGCAAGGCCGGTATCCTTCGTGCCGGGCAATGGCAGCATGTCGCCGCCGTCGTGGAACGGGGCGCTCAGGGAACACGTCTTTATGTCAATGGCTATGAGGTGGCATCGGGAAAAATTCAGGATGCTGACCTGGATGACCCGGCTTCCGACCTCCATATCGGTCGGGTACCGCAGGCGAATCTGTTTGATGGGGCAATCGATGAAGTGCGTCTTCATCGACGTGCGCTGGATGTTTCCGAAATCCAGGCATTGCTTGCCCCTGGAATGGCATGGATCCAGCCTCCAGAGGATGGACGACACCCGATCGCACTGCGACTTGGTGACCGCCACTTCACGGGAGTCCTGAACCAGAGTCCTTTCATGACTGTACGTCTGGCGAAGGGTCCATTGGAGGTAGAGGTGCAGTATGGGGGCACATGGTCCGTGGATCGCATTACCCTGGCACCCGTGAAGGATGTGGAGTCTTTCGAAAGGTTTGAGCGTCAAGCCCCCATACTTGGGGTGCACCTGGGGCTCAGGCGGGACTGCGGGAGTACCCTTGATCCCGTTGGCATTCCTCAGGCAGTGGTCGCCTCCGAGCTCAGGAAGTTTATCTTTGAGGGTTCCATGGCCAACTTTCCCAATCCGGATGTTGAACGGAACAATGTCAATTATATCGCTGGTTTGCGGGAGATTGGTGTGCGCAGTGAATATACAGACGGGAGGCCTCGTTCACGTCTCCTCGTTGAGTCGGTAGAATTTGAAGGTCCATTTTATGAAGATTGGCCCCCAAAGGCACACCAGCGGATTTTTCACAGTCAGGATCCGTCCGAGGTGATTCATGTATTTGCCGAACGGGCCTTTCGACGTCCTCTCAGCAGTGCCGAAGGTGCCTTTCTGATGGGGGTCTACGAGGATGCTTTTGGCAGGACCGGAGATTTTCAGCAAAGTGTCAGGGATACCCTGCTGGTCATCCTGACTTCGCCCCAATTTCTCTTTATCATCGAGGCAAGTAAAGGACCTGAATCGGAAGAACTCACACCTCATGAACTGGCCTCCAAGCTATCCTTTTTTCTTTGGAATGCCCCTCCAGATGCCCGTCTTCTGGCATTAGCCAGTGAAGGGCGACTCGCCGGGATGCTCGACAGCGAACTGGAGCGCATGATCCGGGATGCACGCTTTCTTCAATGCATGCAGCCTTTTGTTTCCCAATGGCTGCGGCTTGAGAAACTTGACACGGTGGAAACGGATCGCAAGCTCTTCCCACGTCTGACGCGTGATACCAAGTCACAACTTCGTGAAGAGCCCGTGTATTTCATGACATATCTTGTCCGCCAAAATCTGCCGTTGAGACATTTGATTCATTCGGATTTTATCATGGCAAATGAGGTGGTGGCGCATTACTACGGTCTTGGGCCCGGTGCAGAGAGCGGGTTTGATTTTCAGCCGGTCCGGCACCATGACTCCCACCTTGGTGGCTTGTTGACCCAGGCCGGCATCCTTGCTGGTTTGTCGAATGGAAGGGACGCCAACCCCATCAAACGGGGCGCATGGTTTGCCCGGGCTATCATTGCTGAACCTCCGGCGGATCCTCCGCCGAACGTCCCGGCATTGGCTGAGGATCACAAAAATTTACCATTGCGTGCGCAACTTGAACGTCATCGCGACCAGGAAGGATGCGCCAAGTGTCACCGAGGGATTGACCCCTGGGGACTTCCCTTTGAAGGTTATGATGCGGGTGGACGGTGGAAGAATGGACCTTCTGTCGATACCTTCTCCACGTTGCCTGACCATACCCAAATCAATGATCTTGGTGCGCTGCAGGATTACCTGGCAGCAGATCGCATGGACCAGATTGCTTTCGGTTTCCTGAAGCACCTTGCCACCTACGCAGCGGGGCGTAGCCTTCGTTACAATGAGGTTGAATTTCTCCGCCAGTATGCGCTAAGGTCAAATCATACCGGTTACCCCGTGCAGGATCTGTTGCGCTTTGTGGTGCACAGTGACATTTTTCTCAAGAAATAGAGGAGCTTAAACATGATGGATATCCACAAACTCAGTCGTCGTGACGTGCTCAAGGGAGTTGCCGGAGTCAGCCTGGCCTTGCCCTTTTTGGAAATCATGGGAGTCGAGAAGTCCCGGCAGGTGCCTCGACGTTTTTGCGCCCTCTACACTGCCAATGGGATGGCGCTTCCCAGGCACGAGCATGAAATCGACGACTGGAGCTGGTTTCCAAGGAAGCATGACGCGCATGGGAACTTCGAGTTTGGCCAATCCACGGCACCCTTGCGACCCTTTCGGGAACATCTCAGTTTCATAGGAGGGCTTTACCACCCAAGTGGACCGAAAGCCGACCCCCACACCTGTTCCGACATGTGGTTGACGGGGGCTCCCCTGCACAACCCGCGTCCTGGGGCCTACAACTCCGTGGGGCTTGACCAGCTGATCGCCCGGCACACCAAGCGCCACTGCCGTCAACCTTCCCTGGTGCTTTCCGTGGATGCCGGTACCGGTTTCAGTTCACGCACGGGCACCATCTCCTACAATCTGGAAGGGCATCCCATACCTGCGGAAAACAATCCAAGACGCATTTTTGATCGTCTTTTCCGCGGTGATCGAGCCTCCATGGAGCGACAGCGCGGAGATCTTAAACGGCGTATCAAGCTCGTCGATGCCGTGCTTGAAAATACGCGTGCGCTCAACCATACCCTGGGTCGTGCGGATCGGCAGAAAATGGACCAGTACCTGACCTCCCTCAATGAGCTCGAGTCTCGTTTGATCGCTTCTGAGAAGTGGGTTGATATTCCAGTGAAACAGCAGGATCGTTCGTATCTTGACCTGAATGCAAACAACGAGGGGGAGCCAGCGGATTATTACCGGAACATGCTCGACCTCATTGCCCTGGCTTTTGATGCAGATATCACTCGCAGTGTCACCTTCATGATGAACCGGGAAGATGGAATGGGTATCAGTGACACTTTCCCACTCAAACTTGGTCTCAGCCACACGCACCACAGCCTGTCGCATGCGGGTGACAAGCCTGGTCAGCTGAACTTTGGCAAGTACGATCTTTTCCTGAGTCACCAGTTGGCCTTCTTTCTGAAACGTTTGCAGGAGTTCCAGGATACTGAAGGTTCGGTGTTGGACAACAGTATCATCCTCTACGGCAGCGGTGCGAGCACGACCCACAACCCGAGGAATCTTCCCACTCTCCTGGCAGGTGGGAGGAACATGGGTCTTCAGCACGGTTTTTACTGGAAGGATGGCGAGACGCGCATGTCCAATCTTTACCTGAGTATCTTACACAGCATGGGAATCACCGAGCAGACTTTTGCCGACAGCACGGGAACCTTGAAACATACTCTTTTTTCTGGTGCCTAGGGTATCCAGGCTGCGATCTACGGACATGGGGTGGGAGGGGATCGTTCTTTTTTGCGAGGGGGCCATTGTCTGCTGCCCAAACGTCGATTTATCGTTGATCCGGTTATTGGCACGCAAGGTGATAAAAACTTCCTTCAAATCGATCTGGTGCGAAACCCTTTTCAAGAGTGCTGTGCATCGACCTTAAAATAACATTCCACACTACCTAACAAAATCAACAACTTACAAGAGCGTCAACGATTTACGTTGGTGCTTTTTTGTATTTTGACCCTGTAGTCTTCGTTCGTCAATGTGCGTCAATGACACTGTTTAACCAATAAATGTTGCCACTTACACGCCACTAATTTATTATTTAAACATGGCAAAAATCAGGGAAGTGGTAAAAGGAAATAAAACTTGTTTTGAGGTCGATCTGGGAAGGGTTGCCGGCAAGCGCCGTCGCCTATTCAAACCAACCGAAAGACTCGCAGAAAGGGCGATCAAGGAGCAGGAACGCAAGCGCAAGCTATTGGGTAACCATTGGGACGAACTTGATTTTAAAAGTAGGTGGACAACGTTAGAAATCCTCGAGGAAATGCGCGATCACGGGGTGACGCTTGCCGAGGTTTGGGAAACTTTCCAGAAAACACACCTTGCCCATGGCAAAACAAACATTGAAGACGCCATCGCCGACTTCCTGGACATCAAGGCGGAGGCGGGCCGGCGGGGTCGTTACATGAAGGAGATCGGCCGCGCACTTGCTCGTTTTGCTCAAGGCCGGGAAAAGCGGCAACTTGGCAGCGTTGGATCCGGCGAGATAAGATCATGGATTGCCAGTTTTCAGGGCAGCCCGGTGACAAGGAAAACAATGCAAGTACGCATCAAAACTTTCTTTGCATGGGCCGAACGTCAGGCGCTTATCGCTCAGGATCCGACGACGAAACTTGAAACAATTCGAATCGATCAGGCGGATCCGCAAATCTTATCAATTGCCCAATGCCGGCGGTTGATCCAGTCGGCCAAAGAAATCGATCCCGACATGCTTTCATATTTCGCCCTGTCGTTGTTTTGCGGTGTTCGCCCTGATGAGTGCGCAAGGTTAACAAAAAAGGACGTCGACCTAAAACGCGGCCAAATTGTGATTTCTGGTGAGGTAAGCAAGACGCGCAATCGGCGTATCATTACCCTGCTCCCGCCGGCCGAACGAATATTGAGCAAATACACTTTTGGCAAATTTAGCGTAAACTTCACGCGACGCCGAACAGCGATCAAGAAACACGCCAAGATCAAGAAATGGCCGAGCGATGTTCTGAGACACACGGCGGCAAGCCATTTTTACAACATCTACGGGATGGACGAGGCGACAAAACAACTTGGTCATTCTGCCGC
>JAAZXX010000196.1 GCA_014239995.1 Verrucomicrobiia bacterium | reverse complement strand
CAACTCTCCAAGATAGTTTACGAGTTCTTCTCTCCGCGACATGTCATAGTCAGTTTGAATGACAATGTTCACATCTTTACTGCTGCCTATTTTCTCTAAGAATTTATTTTGCAAACCTATATAGTAAGCCAAATTATTATCACCTTGAGTATATGCCAGAATCGTCCATTTCTTGGGTTTGTTGCCTACATTCGCAACTGTGACGTTATCTATCGCCCACCACCAATTATTGTGGCCCTGATAGTCCCACTTTACCACCAAACTCCGAGCCCCGTCCGGGTTCTTCAACTCAAGTTCCACCGTCTCGTTGAACCCATCAGGACTGTTCCCGTCCAGCCTCAACAACTCTATCTCAGGCCTCCCATCATAGCTCACCGTAACACTCCCTGTATGGGGTTCCTTCCTCCAGCTTGAATCGTATTTCAGAATCAATGTATGCGCAACTGCCCCACTGATGTCGATCGACGGTGTCTGCAATGAAGCGTCAAACGCTGCATCTTCGAGGCCGTCATACTCATCCGAGTTTGCGACTGCGATTACCCCGCCACCCTTCGTAAACTGATCCCTGCTCTGGCCTGCTGTCCCGTTCCACGATACCGGATCCAGAAAAGTTCGGATTGGGATTGTAAATCAGGTTCGGAGTTGTCCCGCTCAATGTCCCGTTGGTCGGCTCACTCACCACTGTAAAACTCAAACTGTCCCCATCCTCATCACTCCCTGTAAGGGTGATTGGTAGCCCAGGGGTCTCAACTCCTGTTCTACCATCATAGTGAACGATCAACGATTCAAGAGCTCCGGTTGACAAGCCCGGAATCCCCGAGATTTGTCCCTCCAGATTGCCTAGATATCCCTCAACAAATGCTCTGTCTGAATCACTCAGGGCTGAATTGAATATTATGAGTTGCTGCATCTCTCCAACAAAATCATAACCACCTGAACCATAGGCTCCAATGACGATTTCCGCTCCTGCTCTGACCATATTCTCGGCAGTGCCTTCAACATTCAAATCTTTACCTTTGGCATAAAAGGAATGGCCCTGTGACGTTAAAACAGTACTCCAGACTGTGGGGATCCCATCATAGATCCGAATATCTTCCCCAGCATATGTTGTCCCATTATACTGCTCCACCACAAAACCTTCGGCTCCGTCATCGCGTTGGTGGGAAGTGTTGTTGATTCCTATGTTGTAGGCATAGGTGCCTGTGCTTGCAAAAGGAGCATTTGCGTTGTAGTGCACCAACCAAAGGACACTGAAATCTTCCGATTCAGTATTGGACAATGTTCCTGCTAAATATCTACCATCAGTAGTGACGCTCTTATCATCAAAGATCAATCTGCCGCTGAGGTCATAGGAGATCAGTTCCTTCGCACCGTTACCGGTTTGAGCTGATTGAACCGTCATGGCATCCAAAGGATCGCCGTTGCCATCTACCGGGGTCCAGGATATCACAGATCCCCCATCATCGTCCTCATTCATTTCCAGGCTCTGATCTATCACAACTGGCGCACTATTATCTTCTGAGATTACAAACGCAGTTGAGGCAATGATCTCATAAAGATCATTCTCCAGAAAGTGGGCCTCATAGTTTCCAAGTGGAATCCCCTCAAAAACAAGTTGGCCGGAAGACTTGCCCTGTGAACTCAACCTGGTGCCATCCACATACAACCATGATGTTGAACTTACATCCCCTGGTGTTTCTCCCTTTTTGTAGATTCCCACCCAATCCTTCGCATTGCTCGGGCCTCCGGAAAAAGACAAGCTAATCTTCTCTCCCGGCCTATACTTGGACTTGCTCGTTGTGAGTTGCTGAGCGTTTCCAAAAACCACGCCAAGGAAGAAGACAGCTAAGATGAATGCTATGCGGTTTATTTTCATAAAACTTGCTTATTAATTACCCCAGCAACCACCAGATCTGCCTATTTGACGTACAGTGTCTTACAAGGAATGGATCAGTAATTATTGTGTCATTTTGAAAACCTTATCAAACAAATAGACGCTATTGCACTGAGATGAGCTGAACTACGTTGTTTCTGCTCCGCATGATTCCGCACACCTTGATTCAAGCACCACTGCGATGCGCTGGATAGCCACCGCCTGTCTTTTTCGACAGGTTTTCCGTGGATTGACATCCATTTGACACTTGATGCAAAAACTTCCTGAACCTCTTTTTCTTTGCGCGGCATCCTTTGCTTTTCATAGGATGATCGGCTTCGGTTGACACAGGCTGACCTTTCAAGTGGCCCCGTTTGAGTCGCCTGACCACCCTTATTTTCCAGGATTTTTTTGATTTTCATCCAAAATATCGTAAAGCCACGATACTTCAAAACGCGTCAATTGAAGGGAATTCAAACCACCTGTTCGACGATCTCCGGCGCTATGCCCAAGGATCACCTGATCCCCAATGCATTCGATGGCCGTGTAACAATACCAACCCTCGGGATCATTTTCCAAGGCAACACTCCTCGTCCAATGCCGTCCTTCATCCCTGGAGAGAGCGACACTGAATGGAGTGCGTCGCCCTGCCAACGCCTCAGGAATATCAGCATGATTATTCCAGACCAACAATAGATCACCCGTCTCGGGAATGCGTTCCATACTGGCAGGGGATACGGGGGAGCGAATTTCACTGGGAACGGGTTGGGACCATGTATTGCCTTCGTCTTCTGACCAACTCAAATACTGACTACCTCCGTCGGAACGCACCCACATCATCAAGCGCCCGTCCGTTAATTCAATCACACCCGGCTCCTGAAAGGTTGTTCGGGATCCATCACGCTTGGTTCCCTTGAGAACCGAAGCACTACGTCTCCATGTCATGCCTGAATCATCGGAAATATAGCACATTAAAAGACCTTTCCAGTCAGGCTTTTCATACTCCGGCAAATGATGCAATGCCACCGGGCAAATCAATTTCCCATTCTTCAGTTGAATGACACGATCATTGTTCAAAACGTAGTATCCAACCTGATCGGCAATCACCTCTACCGGTGCACTCCAGGTAAGGGCTTCATCGGTCGACAAACGCATCCATGGACGACAATCTTCCAATGAATTCTTTCGCAAATAAAACATGGCAATTTGTCCATTGTTCAAACGCAGCAGGGAAACGGACATAACATTGAATCCACCTTCATTCCTCAGGATCATTTCGTCCTTGTCCGACCATGTGTACCCTCCGTCATTGGATATCCGGCTGGCAAGAAAGGCCGACGCATGGTCGCTGCTCCCATCCGTGAAATGGGAATAGACAAACAAAACGCGACCATCCCTGAGTTGAATGAAATCACCTTCACTGTTACGGGGATTCCCTGGACCTGGTTTCAAGAGCATTGCCTTATGAACACCAGAAGGAACGCTTGTTGGATCCTTCCTGCCCTCGAGTGCCTGGGCCATGATGACTGAGCTTGTGGTCCCTCCCAGCAGATACAGTGAAATCAAAATTTTGGCACATGTTATCATAGCATCAAACGGCCTTGTCCAAGTTTGACAACGTGATCCGTTCTTTCAAATGCAGGCTGAATCCGGTCCAGCAGGATGTCCATGCAATGGTGCGGAACAGGACTTGCGTCACAGACCGCTTCAGCAGGACCAGCTTCCTGGCAGGATTCAAACCTGTTCACCACGTTTCCCATAGCCTCAACGATGACTTCCCTCTCAACTAGATATCCATTGACGATTTACTCGGACAGATGGTTCAGGACGTTCCTGGTGATCTGTTCCACGATTGGATCTTTTCCTCTTAATCCATGTGACCAGTCCGTACTCCCACAGGTGAACACCGTTCCACCGCGAGCATAGAATCCCATCACCGCATTTCCTTCACGACCGTTTTCCCATTGATCATACCATTGACAATCGTCGGGATGCCATCTGGCCGGCGCTGTGCCGAGGACTTGAAACGATGGAGGGGTACCATCATTGAATGTTGGAAACGGTAACCCGTCCTTCCAAGTGATCTCGCAGCCATCGCATTCGTATCCAACGATGCTGTCCTTGCCACCGAACTCATCATCCCGTTTCAAGCTCGTTCCCGCAAACACCCAATGTTCTGGACGATGCACTGTGTAAGCGCCACTGCCGTCCATGTATTGTCCATGACTTCGATGATACCCGCCCCATAAAAAACCGACACCCGTCAGTGCGTTCTCAGGACGATCCACCAGATAATGACTCCAGAGCGAGGACAACAAAGCATGACCTTCCCTTGCCTGATAAACAGGATCGGAATGAAAATTCTGTTTCCAGCAGGTCGAGGCACGCCCCTTCTCTTCATTACGGATTTGCCAACAACAGGTATTTCCGCTGAAAAACGCCACATTGCCACCCTCCGTAATGAAGGATTCCAAATGATCTCTCATCGGAGCCGACCAATACTCGTCATGTCCTATGCTGAGCACCAGTTTGTAGGAAGAGAGCAGTTCGGGATGGAATTCCAGATCATTATTTGCGGCGAAATCGAGCACATAACCATTGGTTTCCGCCCACTGCACAAAAGGACGTTCCCAGTTGTTGTAAAGGCTGCCGGGAGGACGGTCGAAGGACACTCGATGTCCCTGATTCCCCCCTGCCCCATGAAACGCGTAGAGACTGTAGCCTCCCCAGTTATTGTAGGCGTTATAGGTGTTGGTTGACAGCTGCAGCAATATGCTTGTGTCCTTTCCAGGATGTGCGGATCGCACAATGAAAAAGCAGGTTCCTTCTGCATGACGCTGATTTCGCTGCACATATTTGCCACCTCGATCGCTTACCCGCAACCGCACTTCGTAATACCCGCTTTGCATGTCAGACGGGATAGGCATTTCCAAAGCAACGGGCCAATCACAACCATGGGAAGATGCATTTTCCGGCACAGTGCATGACTGTCCCTGGATGCCTTCCTGAGCCCACACCTTCTTGTCCTCTCCTCCCAGTCGGAAAATTTCCATCGTAAAAACCGAAGCTGAGGTGGACACGTGCAAGTTCAACGTTTCCCCAGGCACATAACTGACCTTTCCGGTGTACCCCTCCACAAACAAGGGACGAGGTTCCTGGGCATGAGCAGCGTGATCGACTTGAAACAACACCACCATGAACAGGACAAGAAAAGTCCGATACGAGCGTAAACAGCGAGGTGAAAACATAAGCAATATTTGTTTTTAATCGTGACTGGATCAAGCCCCCACAACTCCATGGTTTTCCCCCCTGAGTTTTCCTGAACCATTGAGGTCGAATCAAGTCACCAGGAAGCATGAGTCTCTAATGTATGGATAACGGCATGCATTGTCTCAAAAGTTCCATTAAAAGCAAGATCACCCTCAGGGGACATTCTCAGCCGTGCACGGGTCGCCGTTCAAACCGAAATAGATGATACGGCAGTTATTGCCGGTGCTCAGCTGGTTTCGTTTCTCACTGATTCGGACAATCAACGTTTCCGGGGCTGTTTCCGGAGGCAGGAGGCAGAACCTGACTTTCGCGTGACAGAACGATTGCCGATCATTCACGCGGGAGGCATACTACGGGCAAAATTCGAATGCGGCTGGGAAAGGACTTTCGCGCGTCAATCCTGCACGACCTCCACGTTTTTGTTGAGTTTGCTCCTAAGTGCTCAAACGCATTGGCAGGATGAGAATTTAAGAAAGCGTTAGAATGAAAACCGGATTATTACAGAGAACTCTCATCAAGGTTCTTCCTCTGGTTATTGGAGGCAGCCTGGCCGCCTCACTGACGGCTGATGAAAAATCTGCCGCCAGACCCAACATCCTCTTCATTATGCTGGATGACTTGGGCAAGGAATGGATCAGTTGCTACGGTGCTGAGGATATCCAGACCCCGAACATTGATACTCTGGCAGATGGGGGTATGAAGTTCAACAATGCCTACTCGATGCCGTCCTGCACCCCTTCGCGCTCGACCCTTCTGACTGGCAAATACCCATGGGGCACGGGCTTTGTTAATCACTGGGACGTTCCACGCTGGGGGGTGACCTACTTTGATTGGAAAAAGAAGGAAAACACTAACTTTGCTCGCCTCATGAAAGGACTTGACTACGCCACCTGTGCGGTAGGCAAGTGGCAGATCAATGACTTTCGGCTCGAACGCATGAGTGGCAGTATGATCGACGGGACCATCACCATCTCATTAACCAACCGGCAGTCAGCTACTATTTCGGCAAAGGCCATGCGCATGGCTGGGTCGATATGAAACTCACTGAAGTGTCCGCTGACCTGGAGTTACACTGCATCAACCGCAAGAACAAGCCGCACGGTGATCGGAGACAAGTCAGTTTGAAAGATGAGAAAAATAATTCCAATGAATAGGCATAACTTTATGAAAACCATGCGAGTGGCGGGATCAATCATTCCTGGATTGGCCTGCCTCATGAGCTTGATTGCCGTGCCTGCGGCTGCCGATCCAGACCGTTCTGCGACCAAGATCCGAGTGGTGGCCTACAACGTCGCCTGCGGCCAATGGGCAACGCCTGAGCAAATCGCCGACCTACTGAAGCCTCTGAAGCCTGATATTGTATTGCTCAGCGAGGTACCGAAGGCTAAACGCGGAGAAAAAGTGAAGGATTGGTCACATCGGGTAGCGGAGTCACTCGGCATGAAGCACGTCCATGTTGGAACGGTTTCATCCGCCAATCATAAAGCTCCTCAGTGGGGAGATATGACTGGTCAATACGGCGGCAAGTTCAAGTCAATCCTCAGCCGGACCCCTCTTTCGGAGAGCGGGGATATCCTGGTCGAAGGGAGTGGATGGAAACGTGCCAGCGCGGTCCGTGTCGAGACTGATATCGATGGGAGAAAGTTCGCGCTCTACTCTCTGCACTTGCCGGGATACGCGCACCACAAGAACCAACCTACCT
>JAAZXX010000195.1 GCA_014239995.1 Verrucomicrobiia bacterium | reverse complement strand
ATGCGACCATTCTCCACCTCATGGGTCTGGACCACGAGCGCCTGGTCTATCATTACGGTGGACTGGATCAAAAGCTGACGGGGGTGGTGCCGGCGGAGCCTATCAGGGGCTTGCTTGCCTGAGCTTTTACCGTGCTCTTCAACATGTTAGCCCGACGCACCCTCGCAGGGTGTTTTCCAAAAACAAGATGCAAGGCTCATGGCTTTAACCCCATTTCAAACGGGATGCTCCACGCCGTATTATCCTTGATTTGTGATGCATGAAAGCAATCATCGGGACATGCGTGCGTTACCTTTAAAATCCAAGCAACCTTTTCCTGTTCCAAGCCCAATCTTCTGGAAAAGGTGCTTGTTGGCTGCATACCTGATTCCAATGCTTTCAAAGTCATGGGCCGGCGAGCTAAGCACGGATACATTTGAAATCAGTATCGACAAGGGCCATGTCGCCTCGTTCGAGGCAAGGACAAGCGGTATGGATTACCTGCCTCAACATGTCCCCTCTCCGGTTTTACAATTGCGAGTGGATGGAGAACTGCATGCCCCCGCTCGAATGGATTGGAATGCTGAGCCCTCGATCATGAGTCTTTATTTTCCAGATGCCGGAATGAAGGCAGCGGTGAAATTTGAGTCAAAGCCCACGCACATCACCTTTGAATTGGTATCCATCGAGCCCAGGGGCAGAGCGGACTTGGCCTTATGGGGGCCTTATGCCACCACGATCAAAGCCATCGTTGGCGAAACGGTGGGCGTTGTGCGCGACCCGCAATTCGCCATCGGCATTCAATCACTCAACGCCAAGACACTGGGAGGTTACCCACGTTCCGAGGACGATGTCATGCCGATGTACAACATTTTCGACGGATCTGATTATTCGGATATCGCCTTGAAATTCGAAGATCAACAGCTCTACCGAGGAAACACTGCCGAACACAAGGAATACGGAAGTCTGCTCCAGGCTTATTGCCGTGACCGCGGCAAGGACAGGGTCATTGCCAACTGGGGACATGCACAGTATCTATCCCCCCACTTCGAAGATCAAGGCCTGGTTGGCAGTCGCATTGCGCTGTTTGGTTGCCCAACGGATCAGGCCCTGGAAACCATCGGCAGGATCGAGATCGCAGAAGACCTGCCACACCCCATGATCGACGGTGTCTGGGGCAAGGTTTCACCCGGTGCTACCGCCTCATATCTGATTGTTTCCTTTTCTGAGGATCATGTGGACGAAGCCATCGCCCTGACCAAGGATGCGGGGCTGCGCTACCTTTATCATGGTGGTCCCTTTCAGACCTGGGGACATTTCAAGCTCAATCCCAATCAGTTTCCCGACAATTGGGCCAGTCTCCAACGCTGTGTCCAAAGGGCAAGCGCCTCAGGAGTGAAACTCGGCGTGCACACCCTCTCGAACTTCATCAAGCCCAATGATCCCTACGTTTCCCCGATTCCGGACCCGCGACTGGCCGTGATCGGAAAGTCGACGTTAAGCGAAAGGATCGATGCAGAACAGGACCGGGTCCCCATCGAGAATCCTACATTTTTTCTGAAGAAAACCCCCATGAATACGGTGCGTGTGGGCGAAGAACTGATCCGCTACCAGAAGGTATCCGATTCAGCCCCCTGGTTTTTGATGGGATGCCAACGAGGTGCCTGGAATACGACTCCGAGCACACACCAAAGCGCCGATACGATTTCCAAATTGATGGATCACGGGTATCGCGTCTTCTTGAGCAATGCCGAGCTTTCCATGGAAATCGCCAGGAATATCGCGGATCTTTTCAATCAAACCGGCTTGGCCCAGGTTTCATTTGACGGACTGGAAGGAAACTGGTCCACCGGCATGGGACAATATGGGAGAACACTGTTCACCAAAACGTGGTATGAGCATCTCAGGCCGGCACTACGGGGAACCATCATCAACGACGCCAGCAACCCGGGGCATTACAATTGGCATATGTATACCCGCATGAACTGGGGGGAGCCATGGTATGCAGGATTCCGGGAAAGCCAGACACTTTATCGTTTGAAAAACCAAGCCTACTACAGTCGTAACTTGATGCCACGCATGTTGGGTTGGTTCCAGATGAATGCGGCCACCAGCCTGGAAGATGCTGAATGGCTACTGGCACGGGCGGCCGGATTTGACGCAGGATTCGCGCTTGTTACCAGTCCGCAGACCGTCGCACTGAACGGTCAAGGCACCCGCCTCATTCAAACTGTCCGGCATTGGGAAACTGCGCGGATGAGGGGCGTGTTCCCAGAGTCTTTAAAACCTGAACTCCAGCAAATTGAAAAGGAATTTCATTTGGAACCCGCAGGCGAGGACACATGGAATCTGCACCCCGTTTTCTCTTACAAGCAGTCCCATCAACGCAACGAGCAACCGGGAATGATCGCTTTCTCAAAATATGCGTTTGAAAACCCACATGAAGCTCAAGCACTTCAATTCATCATTCAGTCCAAAGGAAAGTCCCCCGCCGTGGACGTGACCCTGGAGATCAATGAAACAACAACTGTCGACCTGAGCCATTCACTGGAACCAGGCCACATCATCAAATATACGGGGAAATCAGAAATCACCACCTACGATTCAAGTTGGCACGTAGTGAATCAAACAGCCATCCATCCCCAAGCGATGCGGATTGACACCGGAACGCAGTCCATACGGGTGGGTTACCGTTTTGAAGGTAATGAACCCGCCTTGAAATTTGAATTACGAACAATGGGAAAACCATGGCGCCTGAAACCTTCCCATGGGGCAAAAAATTGAGGAGAGGCCTGTTTCCATTGCGGCGCCGGAAGCCAAATGCACCTTTGAAATGTGATTCAAGTGTGCCCGTGGTAGATAACAGCGGCATCGGGAGATGCGCCACACTCAAACGCCCTCTTTTTACAGAATCACCCATTCGTTGGCTCATCGAGTCAACCGTATCTGCATGGGCAGGAAACGCGAACCTGAATTAGCAGGATATCGAGGGCTCATGGCAATGGTGATTTAGATACGTCCTGTTTTTTGCATGTGGCTGGTTGTCTGTTTCTCGGCCAGGGCTCCGCCGTGACAAGAACTGAATGGTGAACCAGATATCTGTTTTTTTCGTTCATCGCTACCAAGCGACAAACCTTCATGACGATGACCTTGCCCCCCATGACGGGGATTCACTGGATCAGGCCGTGAACTTCGCGCACACGCAGGTAAACCTGCGGATATTCCATGTGGGGCATCTTGAACAGGCATCCCCATCCAGTGCCTTCCACAAAGCCCACCTGCTGCCAGACTGGGCCTGAAAGATCGTCACAGCGTTCGATCACGTAGTGTTTTCCCGCTCGAGATTCAAACTCCATGACCAGTTGCCCGTCAGTCAAACGCACCGAACCATGCTGTCCCTGAAAACGGGGACCCTCGGGATGATAATAAGCAGCCACGCTGGATACGTTCTACTGTGACTCATCTAATCCCACCAGTATTTGATTTGTCATGCGTATTGGGGTACCTCGATCAGCCCCGGGTTGTGGTATAAAACGAAGAGAAATGGCAGGCTCTCCCGATGGCAGGTCGATGCCATTGAGACTGCGATCATCCCAGGCGATCACAGCATTACCTTCAGACACTCTGCTATGAATTTGATGGTTGAATCCGACGAGACTTTGACTCTCGATGCCTGCCAGACTCAGGACACTATCGTCCCAGCTCAATTCAAATTGCAGTCCCAGCAATCCGGGTTTCGAGTTTGCATGCATCTCGAGAATCAGTTCGTCATTATCCGATAATCGGTACGGAATCACATCAAAGAGTCTTGAAGTTTCCCGAGACGCATGATGCACATTTTGGGTAGATTCAGCGGCGGGAGGACTCCAGTCGAAATTCACATCTCCAAGCTTGAATCCCAGAAAATGTGCATTGCTTACATCTGACGGCAAGGAAGAAAAAGTAAGACTTGCGTAGTTTTCAAATGATTCAAAGGCTTTGGCAGGATTGACATCGAGAAAATCATTTTTGAGGAAACGCCATACCGATTTTCGATTGCCGGCATCATCCTTGGAAAAATGGTCATTCCTGCCCAGGATCACATTCCTCACGGCAACGATATCAACCACATCGATCCAGTTATCCTGGTTCACGTCTCCCGCTACCATCTGGGTAAGCTTGTCAAACGGTTTGCGACTCAGTATGTGGTTCCTCAAATCGACGATATCCCGAACATCCACTCCTCGACTGGCATTCTCATAGTCGTCTTTTTCGACCACCATGCTGATCATCGATTTCGAGTTGAGGTCATAAGCGTGCTCCCCATTTGAATTGCCTTTGAAGGTTTTCTTGTCACCATCCTGTGTAATCGTAAACGTGGCATCAGGTATTGGGATGGCATTATCCCCCCCGAGCAAAACCTTGCCTGCAATGCGAATCTTAACCTTATGGGTAAACGCTGCCTTGATTTCTGAGTGTTCCGGGGTTGATGATTCGAGACGTTTACCGGTTTTTATAAACTGCCACTTGGCATTGAATGACATTGTCTGCAGGGAACCCCTAGCACTATTTTCCCACAATATCTGGTTCACTCCTGAAATATGCTCGGCAGCCTTGGCTTCCCTTCCGTTAGTGTTCAACTTGATAACACCTCCATTAATGGTCACAGGAAAGGCTTTTATCTCATTGATGCCTGCATAAAGGTTGGATTGATCATCCTTGAACAGGCTTCTGTTTCCATTTGACTCCACCACGATTAGCCCGGTATCTCCTCCCCCAGAATCCCCACGAGCTGAACTGTCTGAAACCGCAAAACGGCTTTGCAGTGGGTCGATACGCTGCATTTTCTCACGTGTCCCATCCAGATATGCAAGGTTACTGCCCATTTTTTCCAATGCTTCAAAAGTCACGTTGGCGTGACTGTTTCCCCATGGGTTACGCAGGAAAAAGGTTCCTGATGCAACATCGTAGCTCTCGTAAGTATATGTATGCTTACGTTTAACACCATAGTGAGAGGCCAGGGCGCAGATGTACTGAAGACCATCGGCAGCTTTTTATCAACCATCGCAATCAGCTCCTCCACATTGACTGGTGAATCACCTGACTCACTGATGAACTTGTGCGTGGCTTCCTGTCCGCTGATATGGGAAAGGGCCAAGGAGGCCGACCCTCCTGCAATTCCAAAATGATTCCCGATCCCGTAGCTATTGGTTCCATCCTGACTGATATTGTCTGATTCGTTTAATTGCACGTATGCTTTTTCCGCAAGCATGGTCCATGTTTCCTGCGAAACCGTGTTGGCATTCACCAGTGCATCGGTCCGGTAACCCGGCACATAGGCGTCCACGGTGACCCACCTTTCAGCACCGTGATTGTCGTAGAACCGCACCCCATAGGTACCGTCCTCATTGTCGACGAACATATCACCGTGATAAACTGAAGGATGCCTTCCGCCTATCGAAGCAATCGAAGATTCGGCAATGGCGCTTAGCGAAGATAGCAGATAACAGTCACCCAACTGCCCCTGCGTGACATCAGCAGCTCTGGCTCCATCAGCTGGAGTTTGGGATCTCGCAAAGTCACCCCCTCCATTTTGAAGCTGTAACGCCGCCCCTGCTCCAGTTTGAAAAGTTTCTGAACGGTTGCACTGTGGTAGTTCCATCCATCCAACGCGATAAAATTAGGTCCATCTTCCAGGATAGTATCCCAGAGGAACAGATGACCCTCGCGTGGCACTTCGTAGTAAGTCATGCCATTAAGACTTTTTGGTTCGGGGTTCTTTGTGCCATTGATGGTGGTACTGACCTCACGCTGAGTGCCATCTTTTGATTCCACAGTAAACGTATCTTTGACGCTCGCTCCCAACAGGAGATCGTGGTGGCTGTTTTTGGAAAGATAAGTCCAGAGGCCGGAACTATTGATGGAGAATGTTCCATACTGGCCTGTATTTTGTGGCTGAGGAATGAAATTTGACTGGCCTGCGTCGATGTCTTTAACACGCAACATTCCGCTTGCCTTTTCAAGGCCTTCAAGATGCTGGGCGTTTAGCTGATAGTTGAGCTTGGAAATGATGGCAGGGTCATTGGTATCGGTAATGTTCACTAATACCTGAAATAAAACACCTTCTGTGGAATTGACTTCAAAAAGATCGGTTCGTTGAGCGCCTTGCGGGAGTGAATCATGCGAGGAATTGGCAATAAAATCGAACCGCCCTCCGGGATATACCTTCAGCAGACCATGATTACCTGTAATATCTTGCTCTAAAAACGTGGATGCTGGGGCTCCCTCCTTGATCAGGTTTCCTGTGTGGGTCAGAATGCTGTTCGTCTCAAGCAGGTCAACGACCCACCCCTTCCCATCAGAATTACGATCGATCGCATCTATAATACCGTCACCCTCAGCATCTGCAGCCTTCAAGCTGGAGCATACCATGACGCAGAACATCAGGGCCAGTTACAGAGGGCTGAAAGCAAGATCCAGGCAATGTTTCATTTTAGAGGTACGTTTTGAACATGTATTCATGATAGTTACATTGAAGAGGGTCCTTAATCTGACGCAATAGTGGAAGTCAAAAATTGTAAACCGTTAATAAGTATATAGAAAAAAATCGTTCTTATACGTAACATACATACATTTAAATACTTATTGTCATGATTCGCCATAGGTTAACCATCTCTTGATAGGATATTTAACAGGATTAAAAACGGCGTGCCACTGGATGTTTAAGCGCGTTGCCGAGATGTTTGCATTCAAAAAAATGGGGCAATCCTTCCGGCAAATACCCAGGCACCTTTACATGTAGATCGCCTTTTTACCCTCATGCCGCCAAGGTGTTCGGCGTCCCATTGGGGTTCGGGCGACCGAGGGTATTGGACAGTGAAGATTTAAGCTAAAACACGGCCTTTCCGTGTCCTGCACTGGAAT
>JAAZXX010000194.1 GCA_014239995.1 Verrucomicrobiia bacterium | reverse complement strand
GGCTGTCCCTGCCTAGAATACGCAGGCATATGGTTTCCCCGTGCTTGGTTGGAATAACGGACACACGTAGGTCAAAGGTTTCTCCTTGGTAGCTTCTGTGGCGCAGCGTCTTGCGCGTAAACTCTGTAAGAATTGTCGACAGCAGGATGAAGCGATGTCTGGCGAGTTGCGCGATGAAATGGCTCAGGTGCTCTCATTGAATAGGGAGGATATCAGAGCCTGGAGAGGTGTGGGGTGCAATGATTGCGGTCAGCGGGGCTATCGCGGCCGTGTGGCTATTTATGAGTTCTTCCCGATGAACGATGCATTGGCGGAATCCATTGCCAAAGGCATGACAGAAATAGGCCTTAAACAAGAGGCCCGCAGGTTTGGATGGCGTTCCCTGCGTGAAAGTGCCTTTCAAAAGATTCAGGATGGGGAAATTGGACTGGACGAACTTCGACGGGTTACCTGGCGTCTTTCCACCGCCGGTGTTTAATCACAACTGGTGGTGGATGGGTGTCATGGTCCCAGGAGAAAACCGAAAGGTTTTTGCTTATCGAAGCATTCTGCCTCACCTTGCCTGCCATGCTGAAAATTTGAGCGGACCTCTTCTGTATACGATACAACATCCTTGTTTATGGCCTTGAAAAGCTTACCATGACCCTATGCTTTTCTGCGCGCCCGGGATACGTGTTTTATTGCAGGTGATTGTTGTCTATTCGTCATTTGCTGCATCTAGCCATCTGCATGCTGCAGTGCAAAAACTCCGGTATCATGCCTTCACGTTGCCGGACGGCTTTGTCGTGGAAGAGGTGGCTGGTTCCCCATTGGTGCATCGCCCCATCGTTGCTGATTTGGATGCACAAGGAAGGCTCTACGTTGCTGATTCCTCGGGATCCAATGTCCGGGTGGAGCAGCAGTTGGCGGAAAAACCTCATCGCATTGTGCGTCTTGAGGATGTTGACCATGATGGAATCTACGATGAAAGTGTCACTTTTGCCGAGGGATTGATGTTTCCGGAGGGGATCCTCTGCTTTGGAGGAGCCGTCTACTGTGGTGCACCACCGGAGATCTGGAAACTGGAGGATCTTGATGGCGATGGAGTCGCCGATCGTCGTGAAGTCTGGTTTGACGGAAAGACACTGACGGGCTGTGCTAATGATATCCATGGCCCGTATCTGGGGAGGGATGGCTGGATCTACTGGGCCAAGGGGGCCTTTGCTGAGCAGACTCACACTTTGTTCAATGGACGTCGCGTTCAGGACTCTGCCGCGCATATTTTTCGATGTCTTCCTGACCTCAGCGAATTTGATGTGGTCATGAGTGGAGGCATGGACAATCCTGTGGAACTTGTCTTCGACAACAGTGGAGAACTTTTTTTTACCACCACTTTTATTTCTCATCCCAGAGCCGGTAAAAGGGATGCCCTGGTGCATGCCCTCTATGGAGGTGTCTACCCAAAGGAACATGGTGTCCTCGATGGCTTGCCCCGAACCGGAGACTATTTGCCAGCAATGACGCATCTTGGCCCCGCTGCACCCAGTGGTTTGTTACGCTATGAATCCAGTGTTTTTGGTCAGGAATATCAGGGGAATCTGTTCAGTACACAATTCAATCTTCGGCGCATACAACGTCATCAACTCATTGAAAATGGGGCGACTTTCCGGACTCATGATTCCGATTTTCTGGTTTCGTCCCATCATGATTTTCATCCTACTGATGTGCTGGAGGATGGTGACGGTTCCCTGCTGGTGGTGGACACGGGGGGATGGTATAAATTGTGTTGCCCCACCTCACAACTTTATAAACCCGATGTGATGGGGTCGATTTATCGGGTGCGAAAAGAGGAAGGCGAAAAAGTCTCAGACCCCCACGGCAATGGGCTGGATTGGAGTCATATGTCCATCCCAGAAGTCGTCAGTTTGTTGGATGATGATCGGCCGAGAGTGCAGCAGCGAGCCAAACAGTGGATTGCTGCAAAGGGGAAACCGGTGATTCCCCTCCTTAGGCAGTGTCTTCTTGAAGGAACGACCTCGGAACGCTTTAAGCAACAAGTTGTTTGGGTTCTTACGCTGATTCATATCCCGGAAGCACGTGAGGCTGTGAGAGTTGCACTTACCAGTAAACTATCCACTGTTTTACGTGCCGCGATCCACTCCGTGGGCATTCATCATGACAAAAACGCGGCGCAGGCCCTGATGCCACTACTTCACCACAGCGACCCCCACGTGTGTCGCAAGGCGGCTGTCGCCCTGGGAAGGATAGGTGAAGGGAATATGGCTCGACCGATGCTGGAGGCAACCAGGAGTATCAAGGATCGTTCCCATGAACATGCCCTGATTCATGCCTTGATTCAAATGCGACCCGATCCTGATTGGCTCAAGGAAACCCTTGAACAGAAAAAAAACGTCGCCCTGAGAAGAGTCATTCTCATAGTCCTGAGTCAGCTTCCGGGTGATCAACTGCTTGCTTCCGACATAGTCAAGTTGCTTCGTGATGAATCTCAAATCATGCGAGAGACCGCCTTGTGGGTGGTCGGGTTTCATCCTGAGTGGGGAGATACCTTGGCCGATTACTTTGCCGAGGAACTCCTGTTGCCTTCCTCAAATGAGGAAATCGAAGGGATTTTTGGGGAGGCAATGGTCCGTTTTATTGATCATCCATCCGTTCAGCATAGAATGGCTCAGTTACTGGATGGGGATCGTATCCCTGATAAGGTCAAAGGGCGGGTGCTCAAGGTGATGGGATTGGAGCAGGTGAGCGTTCCCCCTGCTCCTTGGGTACATGGCGTGGCCAGGTTGCTTCAACAGGGCTCGGAGACACTTGCAATGGCCGCCATCGAGGCCACCCGTGACTGGAATCCACCTGATTCACCTCCATCAGAGTGGATCCAGGCCCTGAAAGCGGCCTGGAACAGGCCTCATTTGTCCACTTCGGCTAAGTTGCAACTGCTTCAATTAATAGCTTATCTGGAGGAGCCCTTGACGGAAGTCTATTTCCAATGGTTGCTGGATACCTATGTTTCTGCGGAATCGAGCCTATCACGGGATATCATATTAAATGTTCTGGATCATGGTAAATGGGTGGATGTGGATCGGCGATATGCGCTCTTGAAATTGTTTTCTATTTCCGGCCCCCTGCATCTCTCTCGTCTTTTGGAATTCTTTCACGATGCCAGAGATGTGACTCTTGGCAATCGTTTCATGCAAACCTTTGCAGAAGCTCCCGCCAGGTCCTCTGTGCGTGCGGATCTGTTACTGTATTCGGTGAACTCTTTTCCAGAATCCGTCAGGCAAGCCGCTCGGCAATGGCTCGCGTCCATGGAAATCGATCTTGCCGGACAGCGTGAGCGTCTTGATCGCATGATGGATCTGTTGCCTGCAGGGGATGTGCGAAGGGGACAGGCTGTGTTCAAGAGTGAACATGCCGCTTGTGCCGAATGTCATCAAGTAGGATATGTAGGCGGGCAGGCTGGACCGGATTTAACCCGTATTGGGGCCGTGCGCACAAGGCGCGACTTGCTTGAGGCTGTGCTTTACCCCAGTGCCAGTTTCGTGCGTAGTTATGAGCCTATGCTTGTCGAGACCCTGGATGGTGAAATGTATTCAGGGGTGCTGCACCTGGATGCAGGGGATCACATACGCATTGTCAACGGTGCTCATAGCCATGTGCGGGTGCCACGGGACCAAATCATGTCCATGCGGCCCGGGCAGGTTTCGTTGATGCCCGCTGGTTTGGATCAACTTTTATCAGTTGAGCAACTTGCCGATCTTCTGGCCTTTCTGCAGTCCCGTCAGTGATGGTTCAGCCTCTGTGCGATGGATCGGTAAATGTCTTGAAAATCAGGGTTCCAAGGACAGCAATAAATCCTTGAGCCATTGGAATTTTAACCAGTTTTCAGCAGAACCCCAGAAAACCAGGCCAAGCAGGCAATGACCATAGATCCACCGAGTGCAGGTGCGACGTTCCTTGAGGTCCCTGGCAAATTGCAGGTAGGCGAAGGTGTTCAATATCACTCCAATAGCCACGCCACAAAGCGCCAGGAAGTGCCAGGTGGGTCGGGAAGTTATCTGGAAAGGTCCAAGTCTCATGGAACTGATGGACGGAATCGCTATGAAGATGATGACCAGCCAGATGCTGTTGAGGCATTGAATCACCAGGGCTTTCATTCGGCTTCTGAAAACAAAAAGGCGGATGACGCAAGGTCATCCGCCAGAGGAAGTCGGTTCCGTTATTTACCTCTCTTTTGGAGGAGCTTCTTGGATCGCTTGTTTGCGTCCTCCTTGAGGTTCTCTTCCAGATATTTAATGCCCGGCATGGTTTCCCTTTCCTCTTGGGCTACCAAGGCTGCGTCCTCTGGAGTTTTTAATACTCTTGCACGCAGAAGAATGATCAATTCTGTCATGTCATTGCTGTCGGCTTTAGTTCGGAACAAGGCGCCTAGAACAGGGATGTCCTTGAGGATGGGAACCCCCGATCGACTCTTGTTCTTGGTCTGCTTGATAAAACCGCCGAGCATGATGGTATCGCCGTCACGCACCGATAAGGTTGCCTGTGCAGCACGCTGATTCACCACGGGATTGGGATTGCCATCAATGATGACATCTCCACCCCGTTGATCCACGTTTTGGCTTATTTCCATCACAATATAGCCTTCGGGAGTGATGAAGGGCTGCACCGAGAGTTGAATGCCTATGTTGATATACTGGACAAAGGACTGGCTTCCAAAGGAACTGAATCCTCCTGTCATGCCTCCGGTAACGATGGGAACACTCTCCCCAAGCGTGAAGAATCCCGGGATGCCATGTGAGGTCTGGATACGTGGTCGCTGCACCACTTGCACGGAGCGATCGGTTGCGATGGCCGAGACGGCGACATCCAGGGTGTCGTTGTATTTTCCGAAATAACTGAAACCGCCTGGCAGTGCCCCCAGGCCATTGGTGGACACCCCAGAGAGGAAACTGTTTCCTGTGTCGAGATTTGAGTTGTTGGACATGGCTCCACCGTAATTGTATTTACCCGAGGTCTTTGGGTTCTGGGCCATGCTGACGCCGACGGTCTGGTCATCACCCAGCCCCACCTCGAGGACAATCGCCTCGATGAGGACTTGAGCCAGTAGCACATCCACTTTTGATACCATGTTGGTGATCATGGTCAGGTCCTGTTTGTTGGCAAAAATCAGCAACGAGTTGGAGCGCTCGTCGGGTACGATTCGGGCATTGGCGAGCAATTCGATCTCCTCTTCGCCGTCTGCAGCCTTGTCAATCACCTGACGTAGACGGTCCTGAAAACTGTTGCGGTTGCCACTGACCGTTGAAGTCCTTGCGTTGGAGCTTGTCGACCGGTTCACAACCACGGGCTTGGACGTTTGATAGGGGCGATAACCACCTCCGTAGCCACCGCTTCCTCCGTAGCCACCGCTGCCAAAGGACGACCGCCCCATGGATGAACCGCCGAAACCGCGACCCATTCCTCCACCAAAACCACTGCTCATGCCCATGCCTCCGGTGTTTCCCATCATTCCGGCTCCGTTTGCTCCCCCGGCCATGGCACTGCCGCCCCCACTGATCAGGGCACTCATGGTGCCATACAGGTCGGTCACCTTACTGTATTTGATAGGGATGACTTCCAGTGAATAATCAAGCTCAGGTTCTACATCAATCTTTTCAATGACCTCCAGCATCTGGCGTATGTTTACCGCATAATCATGGATAATCAGGATTTGAGTGGAGTCAATAGGGATCAATCCATCCGGGTTGGCGCTGATGGGACTTAGAATTTCGGCAACTTCAGAGGGAGCTGTGGAACTAAGTCTGATGGTTCGGGTTAGAAATGTGCCTGACTCCGGGATCTTATCGGGATCTTCGTTGCTTACTTGCGGAGCATGCTGGATGGCCTCCTCCCTGGGAACCGCCTTGACGAATTTTGTACCCATTGGCACTAGGACGACATCTGCCAAGGAAAGGCTGGTTGTGATGGCTTCGATAGCCTCCTCCGTGGTCAACTCAACCCCTGCAGCGGTTACAAGGTTGATGGTGCCTCCGAGATCAGGAGAATAAAGGACCATTTTTCCGGTCAACTCGCTGTAGATGCTGAAGATGGGTTCCAGAGGCATGGCAGGAAAGTTGAACGAGTGGAGGTTTTCCTGTCCGAGCGCTGCTCCCGCTTCATCACCACCGGCGGCCGCAAGGAGTCCTGCGATATCAGGTATACCGTTTTGACTTTGCTCACCCGTTTCCGCTGTTTGGTTGTCTGGGCTTCCGGGGACCGGTAGGGTGGCTCCCGCGCCTGCCTCAGCAGTGGTTGAACGTGTGGATTGGGGACTAGGAATCGCGGTGGACGGGCGGTTGCCAAGTTTTGGAATCGGCAGTGTGGCTTTACCCGGGCTTGGAGTTATACGCGGAAGTGGCTTTGGAGCGGCACCTGTCGAGGGCGTGGTGGTGGCTGATTCCGCTGGCTTTGGCACTGGAAGTGCGAGTGCAGGTGTGCCTTGGGGAGAGGCGGCCATGGGTTGCAATTCCGTTTGAAAATCGCCTTGCTGGTCCATTGCTCTCCTCAAGACCCTCTCCAGTGTTGCATCCAGCTCACCAGGGCTTTGAGCCTGAACAGGACCTGTCATTTGTGGCATTGCAAAGAGATGAATCCAGGCAAAAAGCATTAGTGTTCTAGGTAACATGGTTGGGATTGGCTTGAATGGCATGATTTGGGATGAGGTGGAATTCAGTTCCTTGTGGCTCGGTAAAAGATCAGTGATTCTCATGACTGGGGAACCGACTCATTCATTTTTGTTTTGTTGAAATCAAAGGTTAACGTTCAGGTCCTGCGGGTTCAAACACCCTAATCTGTGGAAGGTTGCTTTTGATAATTGGCAACGAGGGTCATGTTGCAGATCAGTTTTGTGTCTTTCTGGGTCGGTTTGAGGTCCAGGTCATGTATCCTTACCATGGAGTCACTTGAACCA
>JAAZXX010000193.1 GCA_014239995.1 Verrucomicrobiia bacterium | reverse complement strand
CATCCCGTTGTGGAGACCCACCCCACGCTGGAGTACTGGACCCATTGGATCACCCATGGCAAGGAGCAATCCCTGATGCCAGCCTTTGAAAAAAAGGCTGGTGGGCCTCTGGACGCTGAACAGATTGCCTCACTTGCCGCTTACCTGACCAACAAACACGCAGTCTCCCAGGAGGACAACCCAGGTGCCTCCCCATGAGCAGGCCTGAAAAAAGCTGGCAAGAGGAAATGCAGGGTCATCAAGACATCCAACGGGGCAAGAGTTATTTCGTAAAAGATCATCTCTGCCGCTTGACGGACAAAAAGGAATGAATCATGGCGAAAGGAATGCTTATCACCTTCGAGGGAAATGAGGGCAGTGGAAAATCCACTCAAATCAAACTACTGACAGAACGCCTGCAGGCTGCCGGAAGGCAGGTCACATCCGTACGTGAACCAGGGGGAACCGGTCTTGGAGAACTGCTTCGCGATATCCTGAAAAACCAGCGTGAGGGCGTGCATATTGATCCCATTGCCGAGTTACTGATGATGAATGCCAGCCGGGCTCAACTGGTCCAGGAGGTCATCCGACCAGCTCTAAAACGGAATAAGATCGTTCTGGTGGACCGCTTTTTCGATTCCACCATCGTGTATCAAGGCCATGGTCGGGGCTTGGACCTGGATCTGGTTCGAGAAGTGGTGAAGGTTGCCATCGGCAGCACGCTCCCCTTGCAAACCTACCTCCTGAGGGTGCCGCTGGAAACCAGCGAGACCCGCCGTGCACAGCGATCCATCGAAACCGGCCATGCCAGGGATCGCTTTGAAGCCTCCGAGAGGGCGTTCTTCGAACGTATCGAGAGAGGCTATGACACCATCGCCCGTCGGGAACCAGATCGTATCCGTGTCATCGACGCCACATTGCCGATAGAGGAAGTACACGCGGCCATCTGGTCATGTTTTCCAAAACCTTGCAAACCCTCAAGGGGGTAAGGCAAGCCTCAGCAGGCCTGCCGTGCAGAGGTCTCGAGGGTCGCTGCGGATAATCTCGATCTAGATGTTCCAGGGAGGGTTTTCAGGAAGGCAGTGGTTGAATTCCTCCACGAGTCCATACTCGTAGGCTCCCGCATAATCTTCGTTAAAGAACCGGTCCAGACCCTCATCATACAAGCGCTGCCAGGATTGTTCCTCACGTCCCGGATTGATCGGGAAAAAAAGTGCAAAGTTGCCCTTGGCGGCCTTGAAATCACCTGGGGCATCACCGATCATGAGGATGCGACTGGGTTCGTATTTGGAAGCCGCAGCATACTTGAGATGCTCGGTCTTGGTTCCCATTTCCTGGCCGGCAATCATGGCGATGAAACCATCCAGCTGGTTCTCCCCCCACTCGCGCACAAGCGCATCCACAGGTGTCTGTGAGATACACATGGCATCGGCCTTGGCGCCTATCTTCTCGAAGCACTCCCGTACGAGGGGGAAAGGAGGAACCCCGTGCACAATATCCGCCACCTGGGCGTTGACCGCAGTCGACCAGTCATAAATACCATCCAGTGAGCGATTGCCCCCTTGAACCTCTGCCTCAAGGGTAGCATTGCCAAGTTTGGTTTCACGGGAGATCCACTCATCCACGGCATCGGATGAGGGAATGTCCACGTTCCGAGCCTGAACCTCGGGACGTTCCCTCAGAAAATGCAGTGCATTGGAAAGTGCCGGAAAACGGTTGATACCCCGAGTCTTGCTGTAAAGGTTGACAAACTCCCAGACCTCTCGAGCATATTTGCTCACGGGTTGAAGTCCAAAATGCTTGATGAACATGGGCGTGAAGCACTCCTTGTGCTTGATCTCCATGCTGTCAAAAACACATCCATCAGAATCAATCCCCACGAAGAAATCCCGTGTGGGTTGAAAGGCCTTTAATTGTTCAGCTGCGTCGCTCATTGAGTTTTCGTTTTGTTCCAGTCAATATGGGAGGGATTTTTAAAGGATTATCCATAGACTGCAAGCTGTCTTCTGGGTTTCCTGAGTCTCCTTTTCCCCGAAGAATCCTGCAAGGAGATCCCCCTGGGCCAGGGATCATGCATCAAACTCCGGGCTGATGGACCAGGACCACAAATTCTCCCTTGATCCGCAACTGCGCATGCCCTGCCCATAAATCAGCCGCCTTACCCCTGACGTATTGCTCAAACTTCTTGGTCAGTTCACGAGCCAGTACCACGTCCGCATCGGGCATGAGGTCATTGAGTTCCTCGAGTAACTTGAGGATCCGATGTGGTGATTCATAGAACACCAGCGTTCCGTCCATATCACGACAGGCCGTTAATTTCCGTCTGCGACGCGCGCTTTTTCGGTCAAGAAAACCAAAAAAGTGAACCGTATCCGTTGGAAGGCCACTCCCGCTCAAGGCTGTGGTCAAGGCACAGGCCCCCGGCAGGGATTGAACCTGAAAACCACTGGCAAGGGCCTCGGCCACGATGCGCTGCCCGGGATCACTGATACCAGGAGTTCCCGCATCGGTCACCAGGGCCAGCTGTTTCCCGTCTTTCAGTCGATCCAGAACTTGACCTTCACGCGCGGCCTCGTTGAACTTGTGGTAACTGAGCATCGGCTTACTGATTTCAAAATGCTTCAGCAAGTGTCCCGTGTGCCGGGTATCTTCTGCCAATATGAGGTCACATTCCTTCAACACGCGCAAGGCACGCAGGGTGATATCCTCCAGGTTACCGATGGGCGTGGGCACAAGGTAGAGAAGGCCGCACTGCGGGGAGGGATCAGGAGATGGTGTTGAGTGATTCATGCGCTGCGAGTCCTCATTCTTTCAAATGGAACCGCAAGTGTCAGGCATAAGTTGTGTGGATTCGCCGACACCACGGCTGGGGCACGGGACTAAGCACGGGCAAGGAAACCTTCGGGAACTCACAGCCGACCTGCAGATTGGTCCGTGAACCAGGATGATTGAATCTTCAAAGGTAAAGGAAAAGGACCCAAAGCGCCTGCAGGAAGGCTTGGAGCCCTGGGGCCTGACCTCTCTCACGAAGTTCATTCCAACCGGCAGTTGATCCCGCGCTGCTCTCTGCTAGGATGGCACCCGCATGGGCCATCAACAACGCAAGCAAAAGAGTCACCAAGCCAGTGCATCGAAACCTGAATCCCGGACAGGCCTTGCCCGCTGGATCTGGGTCACCGCTGCCCTGCTCATGACAGGACTCTTCATTTTCAAGTATGCCGGAGGGACGGAAAAGCGTTCGAAACCAGGCGAGGAAAGGAAGGACAGCCAGGGTGTAGGTCATGTCGATCGACTCAACATCCCGGACAAGGAAGTCTATGCCCAATACGCAGGATCGACCACTTGCATGGACTGTCACCCAAAGGAATTCGACCAATGGAAACCCTCCAATCACGGCATGGCGGAACGATCCCTGGTCGCGGACATGGATGCCGAGGCCTTTGAAAGGGATCACGCCTTTCAAATTGGAAGCGTTCATTCCAAGGCATTCAAGGGATCAGAAGGCTATCAAATCGACACGATGGGCCAGGGAAGAACCAACCGGGTCCATGCACTCGAACGCGTCATCGGGCACACCCCCCTGAGGCAATACCTCACCGACATCGGGGACGGCCGCCTTCAGGCCATGGATACCGCATGGGATCCACACCAGAAGGACTGGTTCAATGTTTACGGTGAGGAAGACAGGTATGCCGGTGAATGGGGACACTGGACTGGGCGCGGGATGAACTGGAACAGCATGTGCGCGGGATGCCACAACACACGGCTGCGTAAAAATTATGACCCCCTGACCGATCAATATCACACCGCCATGGCCGAGGTTTCAGTGGGTTGCGAATCCTGCCATGGTCCCATGAAGCCACACGTGCAGCATTACAAGGACCCTTCCAGCTTCCCCAAGCCCTCCCCCGCACCGCTCAGCAAACGAGATGCGTCAGAAATCCTGCAGACCTGTGGATCATGCCACTCGCGACGTTCAGAGCTTACCGGCGACTTTGTCCCTGGGGAGAGTTACCTGGACCATTTCTCGCTGGTGATTCCGGATGCCTCCGACCTGTATTATGCCGATGGCCAGGTACGCGATGAGGATTATGTCTACACTTCCTTTCTCAGCAGCAAGATGCATCACGCCGGCGTGCATTGCCTGGATTGCCATGATCCCCATTCAAACGAACCCATCCTCCCCGGCAATGCCCTGTGCATGCGCTGCCACTCCGGAGGCTATCCCAATGCCACGCTCGTGGATCCCAGCAAGCACATGTTTCACGCCCCGGAAACACCGGGAGGCAAGTGCGTGGATTGTCACATGCCCCAGACAACCTACATGCAGCGCCACCCACGGAGGGACCACGGATTCACCATCCCGGATCCACTCCTGACAAAGGAAATCGGTGTCCCCAACGCATGCAACCGCTGTCATGAGGATCAAAGCACCGATTGGGCCATCACGGCCGTGGAAACATGGTATGGGGACCGCATGGAACGCAGCACGCGCGAGCGTGCGCGCTGGATTTCCCATGCGAGACAGGGCATCGAGGGATCCCACCGCCCCATCCTGGGCATGCTGAAAAATGAGGCAACAGAACCGTTCTGGAAAGCCGTGGCAAGCAGGCTGTTGGATACATGGTGGTTTGAGCCAGATGTGATTCCCGCCATGGTGGAAGCCACGACAAGCACCAATGCCTTGCTCAGGAGCCAGATCGCGATGGCGCTCAGTCCTGCAGCACAAGCGAACCATCCAGATGCCATCCAAGCCCTGCGCCAGTGCCTTGAGGATCCAGTGCGGAGCGTGCGCGTGAACGCCGCGTGGTCGCTCCGACACGAGATTGATCCGGCATCATCGCCAGGCCTCGAGCTCCAACATTTCCTGAAGCTGCATCTGGATCAACCTTCCGGTCAAATGCAGCAGGGTGCTTTTCACTTGGGACAGGAAAACCTGGCTTCGGCATTGAAACATTACCAAAAGGCCGTGGATTGGGATCCTCATTCCGCCCCACTGCGACACGAGCTTGCGGTGGTATTGAGCATGTCTGGAGACCCACAAGGCGCTCTGGAACAAATGCTGGAGGCCTGTCACCTGGATCCCTCGGAGGGTGAGTATTTCTACAAGCTGGGTCTTGCCTACAACGAGCTCGGCCAGGAGGAGAAGATGATGGACTCCTTGAAGAAGGCCGTCGAGCTTGCCCCCACCCACCCCAGGGCCTGGTATAACCTGGGACTGGCACAAAATGGTCGCGGACAGCGGGAAGCTGCCCTGCGCAGCCTCATCCGGGGAGAATCGGCCAATCCATTTGACCCTGCGATTCCCTACGCCCGCGCCACCATTTTAATGGCAATGGGGCGTGTCGAGGAAGCCCGCAGGGCCGCGCAGAGGGCGCTGGAGATTCAATCAGACTATCCTGGAGCAGCCGCATTGCTGCGCCAACTTGGCGGATTTTGAATTCGCTCTTGAAAAAGAGTCTGTTCTATAGCCAAATGGACACGGAAAACACAATAATGATATGCTGCTGGACGAAATCCTGACCAAAGACCAAATCGTTCCGGAAATGCGGGCGACCACTCGCTGGGAGGCCATTGAGGAGCTTATAGACAACCTTGTATCCTGTAACAAGATAAGACAACAGGACAGGGATGCTATCAGCAACGTTGTTAAAAAACGTGAGACCTCGATGAGCACCGGAATCGGGTTTGGCGTGGGCATTCCCCATGCCTCGACAGACCTGATATACGATGTTGTAGGCGCCTTCGGAAGGTCCAAATCCGGTGTCAACTTTGATGCACTGGATAATAAACCAGTCAATCTTGTGATGCTTTTTCTCGTGCCCCAGGGTCAGTTCCAAAAGCACCTTCACACCTTGGCCAACATCGCAAAACTCCTTCATAACAATGATTTCAGGCAAGCCCTTGAGCAGGCAACCGATGCTGCCGAAATGGAACGCATCATCAGGGAAAAATCCAATGAAAAGCATTGAGACCACCCGGTGGACAATCCTTTGAAACGCCCCATCATGGATTGATAAATGGAAGTTTCCGACCTTGTACTGCCCAAGTTGATCGAAAAGGGCCTCCGAAAAGCCATTCTCACGGCGTTTCCTGACGCCGATCCAGGATGCATCCAACTGCAGGTTTGCACCAATCGCAAGTTTGGTGATTACCAATGCACCTCAGTCATGGCCATTGCCAAACGACTGAAGACAAATCCCAGGGAGTGTGCCCAAAAGGTCATGGACCTGCTTGACCTCTCCTCCATCGCCCAGGAGATACAGCTGGCGGGCCCTGGATTCATCAATATACGGCTGAGGCAGGACGCCCTGAAGGGAGCATTGCTCCACGCCATTCGTACTGAAAACCATTTTGTTGAGAAGACGCAGGATAGACGGAACTACGTGGTCGATTTCAGCTCACCGAATGTCGCAAAACCCATGCATGTCGGCCACATCCGTTCCACCATCCTCGGGGATTGCCTGGCAAAGATCCTTCGTTTTCTGGGACACCACGCCATCACGGACAATCATATCGGTGATTGGGGCACCCAGTTTGGAAAATTACTGGTAGGATGGAAGCATTACCTGCAACAGGACTCCCTCCGGAAAGACGCCCTTGGGGAATTGGAACGGCTCTACCGTGAAGTCAACAAGGCCTGTGAGGAGGATCCCGAGATCCTGGCAAGTGCACGCAATGAATTGGTCAAGCTCCAGCAGGGGGATGAGGAAAACATCAGGATCTGGAAGGAAATGCTGGACCTATCACGCACTCAATTTGACACCGTCTACGCACGCCTTGGAATCCATTTTGACCATACCCTGGGCGAAAGCTTTTACAACAACCGGCTCAAGGACGTCGTCGGAGAACTAACAGAACAGCAGATCGCCACGGACAGCCAGGGTGCCAAGGTGGTGTTTTTTGAGAACGTGGATGGATTGAAGGATCATCCCGCACTCATCCTGAAGCGGGACGGGGCCGCAAATTATACCACCACCGATCTG
>JAAZXX010000192.1 GCA_014239995.1 Verrucomicrobiia bacterium | reverse complement strand
TGAAAACTATTCAAAAACTTCACCCCAGTATGACACCACACGCGTTTGGGTGGGTATCGATTTTATGATAGAAGCTTTTTCCAGCGTCGGTGAAATCTCTGGTTTACAGGTGCTCGATGCAGGTTGCGGCACTGGAAACTATATCGCCGCCTGCCGGAAGAGGGTGCGGAATATAGTTGGAGTTGAACTGAACCAAGGAATGATTGATCAAGTGGAACGAAAATTTCACGATGATCTGAATGTCACCATCAAGCAAGGAAATCTCCTTGATATCCCATGTGACCCAAACCAATTCGACGCCGCGACATGCAACCAGGTCGTGCATCACTTGGTCGATAAGGGGTCAGAAGACCGTTTTTCCGGCATTCAAGAATTTTTCAACGAAGTGTTTCGTGTCTTGCGTCCAGGCGGCGTTTTTGTCCTGAACTTCTCAACTCCGGAGCAAACTGAAAACGGATTCTGGTGGGCTTCACTTATTCCGAATGCCGTTGAAGAAATGAAAAAACTCTGTCTTGATGTTTCAGATTGCCATGCTCTTCTTTCCAAGGCTGGTTTCACCATTAGTGAAACCCGTGCTTTGAAAGAAGAAGTCCTGCAAGGTGAAAACTACCTGGATCCCAGGGGGCCGTTGAAATCTGCATGGAGAGACGGCGACTCCACATGGGCGCTTGCCTCAGATAAGGAACTTGCTTCCGCCTTGAAATATGTGGAAGAACTGAACGATCAAGACAAAATGAAGGGATATCTGCAAACTCGGGAGCAACAGCGCCTCGAGGTAGGGCAGTCAACTTCGATCGTTTCTTTCAAGCCTTGAATCGTTCGGCTCCCTGATGAAGCATTTGGGGGGGTGCGCCCTGATGGGGTGTTCCAGCCACAGTGGGCTTGGGTCGGCTCTGCTGGAACATGCTATCTTCTGGTCGGCAGAAAGATCACCAGGCTGAAAATATCACAGGGAACCAAGCGTGCCCTCTCTAAGCCTTCTTGAAGGAGATGCCATTGCCAGTGGGCATATTGTCTCCGCTCCATGAAAGAAGCGGATAAAAGGATCAGTCATGATTTCCAGCCGTTGCTTGCGGCATGGAGGATTCAATCTTGGGGCATCGCCTGACATGCTCACTGACGATTTCCACTCATCCTTTGTGCATCTGAAAACTGCAGCGTTGAGCTTTCCTCGTTTATCGGCCATCGACAGAAGGTTTGTAAATGGCGCCACCCCATCGGTCCCTTGGATCATAGTAAAGGTCATTGGGTGCCGGGACGCTTCGCTTGATGCTGCTTCCGGGTGGAAGGCCACCGGCCGGGGCGCCAGCCATGGCGTAATAACGTTGATAACTTATTTTTCGCACGGAGCCATCAAGGATGCCAACGGAAGCCCCTCCATTGACGTTGACCCCCACGGTTTTTGCATGGCCTCCGCCATGTCTCTGAGAGATGCCTTCCCCGGGATGGTTGCCTGCATCATTGAAGTAGAAGGGAATCAGTTCGTCCTTTTCCCATTGGAGTATGCCGGATGGCCGCAGGGCGCTGATTTTGAATGTCTGGCCATTCGGGAGAGGAGAACGACGCCCCGTCATGCCCGCAATGTAGCCGCCGACCTGTCCATTCCAATCGTAGCTGATGATCTTGATGGGGCGTTGCAGGTATAGATTCCTTTTGGATCCTCGTGCTTCTACAGCATCCTTGGGACACATGAAGACCTGATGATTCTGGTCAAGGTAGGGGGCCAGTTGTCCTGTCTTGACAGCCTCTATCTGTTGGGTTTCCTGCGTAGACAGTTTACTGGCGCTTGTTGGACCGGCGACCCGGGTCATGAGTTTCGTGCCATAGGCCCAACCGTCATGGCCCGTACCGTTGCCTCCACATGTGGGGTGGGGAAGATAATCATCGTGATCGCCGGCATACATGTGTGCTGCGAGCATGGTTTGGCGTGTATTATTGAAGTCAATGGTTTCCTGTGCCTTGTCTTTTGCCTTGGAGAGTGCTGGCAGCAACATGCCGGCAAGGATGGCTATGATGGCAATCACCACCAGGAGTTCGATGAGTGTGAATGCGAGGGAATGTTTCACGGTATCCTACTTGTTACTTCTTCAAAATTTTCTGCTACAAGGTTATTTATCTGATGGAACCTTGAAGAAGTCAATCGTTCAGTCTGCTCGATTCCACACTGTCTTCATGTCGATTGGTAAGGGTGTTTTGCCGCTCGACCTTGTCCCTGAAGGGGGTTATTGATGGTTTTATGGCACATATACCATCCGCCAACACGGACTTGATCAACAACAGGCACCGGATTCTCCTTGTCCTTCTATGTGCAGGCCTGGTTTTGGAGGCATTACGGGCTGATTGGGCGCAATTCCGTGGACCGAATGCCTCCGGCATTGCGGAAGGCCAGGCTCCGCCCCTGGAGTTTGGGCCCGGCAAGAATGAGTTGTGGCGCCTGGATGTTAATTCCGGGCACAGCTCCCCGTGCGTGGTGGGTGACGTCTTGTTTCTGACGACCTTCGACGCGGAGCTTCAACAACTCGCCGTGCTCTGTCTGGATCGCCATACGGGGCGCGAAAAGTGGGAAAGAATCGTCCCCTCGACCTACATTGAAAAGGGGCATCCTTCCTTCAACCCTGCCAGCAGTACGCCGGCCTCCGATGGAGATTGTGTCGTTGCCTATTTTGGATCCTTTGGATTGATTTGCTTTGATCTGCAAGGTGTGAAACGCTGGGAAATTCCCATGCCTCTCGCCAAATCCTTCGCTGGAAATGCGATTTCCCCCGTTATTTTTGGCGATCAAGTCTTCCTTTATCGTGGTAATTATGTCGATCATTACCTGCTTGCCGTTGACAAGCTCAGCGGGGAGGAAAGGTGGAGGGTGCCTCAGGATGAGCCTTTCGCCGGGGAACTGGCCTGCACGGCCACTCCGGTCATGTTGGGGCAACAACTCATTGTGCACTCCGCGCGCGCTGTGCAGGCGTTTGACCCGGTCGATGGTCGGCGAATCTGGATCACTCAATGCGCCACCACGGCGACGACGGTACCGGTTATTGCCGGCGATGAGGTGATCGTGGCCGCCTGGAATCAAGCGGGAGAACCCGCCCTTCGCCCCCAGTTTCCAGGCTTTCAAATGCTCTTGGACAAACATGATGGGGATGAGGATGGAAGTATTTCCAAAACGGAATTCCCACGACTCTGGATGTTTCATCGACCATTGGGTGCCGAGGCTCCGATGAACGGGGCCACCGTGCGATTTGAGCGAGCTGACGCTGATGGAGATGCGGCCCTTGAGCGGGACGAATGGGTGGCGCATGTCAACGAACTGGAAAAAATTCGATCTCGATATCGAACCCATGGCATGCTGGCCATCCGGACCGATAGCGAGGGATTTCTTCATGACCACCAGATCCGTGTCCTTGAAAAACGGGGGATTCCTGAAGTGCCATCCCCGCTTGTCCACAATGGGCTTGTGTATTTTGTGAAAAATGGAGGTCTCCTGACGTGCCTTGATCTTGAGACGGGACGTCGGCTCTATCAGGAACGAACAGGTGGGCGTGGAACCCATTACGCTTCACCTGTCATTGCAGGGAACCGATTGCTGACGGTTGCCGGTAATGGTCAAATTTCTGTCATGAATACGGGACCAGAGTTCAAATCCCTGGCCATGCATGCCATGGGAGATAATGTATATGCTACTCCAGCCATCGTGGATGGTACGCTCTACATACGCACCTGGACGACCCTTTTCGCATTTCGGGACAGGGTTGATCCATGAAAGCCGCTCTTGGATGACTTGCAATCAGGGCAATGGCATGGATAATTAGAACCATGCATCTTGCATTGATGTTTTCAGACATGAGGGAGATCCTCACCAATCCGTTTTTTCTGGTCATTGTTGTCTTCCAAATCTGGATGACTGTTGACGCCGTCCGAAGGCAGGAGTGGTTTTGGGCGGTCTTGAACTTTCTTTTTGGACTTTCGGCCATCTTATATTTTTTCATGGTGTATCGTCCTGCACGGGCGCTGGAGGGAGGAGTCTCCCTTGAGTGGGCGGGGGCGGGGGAACGTGAACGTATCAAGGAGCTTGAGGAGCAGATTCACCACATGGACAAGGCCCATCACCATGCCGAACTGGGCGGGATCTACCTCAAACAGGGCAAGGCGGACAAGGCACTTCCCTGCTTTGAATCCGCTTACGAGCGGGATGCAGATGATTTGGATATACAAGGCGCCTACGGTCGCTGCCTGATGGAGCTTAAACAACCCGAAAAGGCTATCGGGCTGCTTGAAAAAGTTGTCCAGGTAGATCCAAAGCATGACTATGGTTCCACCCTGATGGCCCTTGCCCAGGTATATCGACAACAGGGGCAAGTGGCTCAGGCGCAATCGGCCCTTGAAACGACACTGGTGCACCATACCTATGCAGAAGCGCGTGTGATGCTGGCTGAAATCTATATTGAAGCTGGACAGAAGGAACAGGCCAAGTTCCAGTTGGAGGAGGTCGTTGAGGATGGAAAACATGCTCCCGATTTTGTCCAGAAAAAGGATCGTGTCTGGGCGCGCAAGGCCCGCAAGTTACTTGACCAGATCTGAATGCCATGGCATCGAGACTTTCCCATCTGATCTAGAAGTTTCCACGATGAATTCCCCGAAACATTTCGAAACTCCCGGCGACATGGCAACACATTTTCTCAGGCTGATTGCGACCCCCGATCTTCCTGCCTTGGGGCCAGGTGGCAGACCTTCGGCCATGGATGCCCATGTCGTGGAGTGCAGGGTTGCCGACTGGTTGAGGGAATTTGCCCCCAATCACACCGAACCTGACTTGCTCAGGTCGGCAGCCTTATTGTGGCATGATCACCTGGAGGCCTCTCACATGTTGTCGCAGTCCATTGATACCTCAAGTGGAAGCTTCCTACACGGAATCATGCATCGACGTGAACCTGATTACAGCAATGCCAAATACTGGTTTCGTCGGGTGCAGGGTCATTCAGCTTACGAGAAGGTTTTCGGGGCTGTGCAAACCAGTCTCACCTCATCGACACCCGCTGAAAGTGTTCCAAAGTGGATGGCGGAAGGAATCTGGGATCCTTACGGGTTTGTGGATGCTGTTGAATCTGCCCTGCATGCAGGGCAGAAGGATGAAATAGAGAGTCTGCAGTGGATTCAGCAAATCGAATTCGAATATCTTGTGCGCAGTTTTTTTTGAAACCTCATACTGCGCATGGCACACTCAGAGCAACCCGACATGTCCTCTCCTGCTCACCTGTCTTCAAAGGCGGTGGAACGTGTCTTTCATCAGAAAGGTTTTGTATCCATTGAAAATTTTCTATCCGACAAGATGTTGGAAGACATGCAGTGCCAGGTGAGACGATTTATCAATCAGATCCTGCCATCGCTCCCGGCAGAGCACGTGTTCTGCGAAACCCATGATGACCGATCGACCCTCAAGCAGATCCAGCACCTGGAACAGCACGATCCCTGGTTTGGGCGATTGATGGAACAAGGACCCTTTCGGCAACTCGCAGAGAGGCTTTTGCACGGGCCAGTGCAAGCCAGAAATATGCAATATTTTAACAAGCCACCAGAGGTCGGCTTGGCTACCCCACCGCATCAGGATGGTTACTATTTCATGATCAAACCCTGTGAGGCCGTGACCATGTGGCTCGCCTTGGATCATGTGGATGAGGAAAATGGGTGTGTCCGCTACCTTCCGTTTTCTCATCAAGGAGGGTTGCGGCAACACGGACGTACCACTACGCTTGGTTTTTCCCAAGGGATCACGGGATATCCTTCCTCGGAAGAACGGGAACGTGAGCTTGCAATCTGTGCCAAGCCGGGGGATTTGCTTGCACACCACGCACTGACGATTCATCGAGCAGAGCGAAATCGCTCGCCCCATCGGCAGCGGAGGGCCCTTGGACTGATTTTTTACGCTCAGACGGTCGATGTTGACGAGGTAGCGCATCGTGCCTATCAGGTAAAGCTGAAGGATGAACTGGTCCGTTCCCGCCGGATCTGAAAAACCCACATGAGGGACCACTCCGAATTTCATGCCACTGCACCCACAATCCCAAGCTTTCCTGGACGCGATGGCCGCATCAAAGGCCCCGGGGTGGCACGAGCTTTTACCTGAGGATGCACGCAAGGCCTTTGCCGGGATGACCCACTTATTTGGCAAGGGACCCAGGATGCATCACGTCGAGGACCGGATCTTGTATGACCGTCTGCGGATGCGTGTTTTTCGTCCTTCCGATACGGCCAACTTACCTGTGGTGCTGTATTTCCATGGAGGTGGGTGGGTGCTTGGAGATTTGCAGACCCATGATGCCTTGTGTCGTCATCTTGCGGTGGCTTCGGGCTGCACCATTTTCAGTGTCGACTATCGTCTTGCTCCTGAATACCCTTTCCCGGCTGCTTCATCGAGGCCAAAGCGATGACGGTCAAGTAGTTCTTGGTGGTTAAACGCATAGCTCATCGCCTTACGCACGCGAGCATCCCGAAAGAAAGGTGATCGATTGTTCCAGCCGAAATAGTAATAGACCCATTCTAGGGCATAGGACTTAGTATTGTTTTTGTAGAATTCTTCATCACTGGTTTGTGATTGCCATTGCTCCGGCGACAATTGCATTTCTTCAATGTCTCCTTTTTTAAACGCCAACAAAGCGGTGCTACTGTTTTCGACAATGTGGAAGCGGATCGTCTCAAAGTTAGGTTTTCTCCGAACATCTTCACCGCCAACGTTGTAATAAGATTCACGCCGTTTGAGCACGATTTCTTGTCCGCGAACACGTTTTGTTATTTGATAAGCACCGCCAGTGATGGGGTTTTCGTCGAGCGCGACGTGCGCTTCACTTTTGGCCATCGTGGGGTCTTCAGGTACCGTGTTTTCGTAGATGTGTTTTGGAATTATCGGAAAATTGATATTCCACACATTTGTAGCTAGCGACTCGTTGTGGAAAAAAATGACCGTGTGATCATCATAGGCATG
>JAAZXX010000191.1 GCA_014239995.1 Verrucomicrobiia bacterium | reverse complement strand
CCTTTCAAAGGCTATTCGCACCAAGGATATCCCTCATATCTACAACATTTACCTGCCTGAACATCGGACCTCAGTCAGTGAACAGGGCATGCCTGGGATTCCCCTTCAGGACTTCGACGCATCTCGTCATGAGATCATCCAGGAGCTGCACCGCACCCCCACGCGTCGGGCTGACAATGTGGTGAGTGACTTGATTCATGCGGGAAAACGGTTGAGCATGCATGCCCGACTTTGTCACACCATCCGGCTTGACTACCGTAAAATCCAAGTCAAGTGGATGGGCATCTCGGCGGGCCTTTTGACCCTTGGAACAGGCGCAGCATGGGCAGCCTTTCAAATATGGCCCGGCTGGGAAGTGATCACATCGGTGGCAAGTAGCTTCGCCTTGGCTGCCCTTGCCACCTGGTTCTGGGGTCAACGCCTCCTGAAGCAATTCAACTTGAAATTACAGGATTATGAGACCCTCGATGCCTTCTTTGCGGATACCTTCCGTCATGAGTTGGCGCTTGATGACCGAACAGATTTGAATGCCATGTGGTCAGGACTCAAGGAAACCGTCCGCAACACCTTCACTGTCCTGCATCCTGGAAAGGTTCCCAATTACTTTTCCATGTCCCGCTCCATTCGAAAACTGGAGACATTACTGGAGCAGGATATCCCCAAACTCAGGCGCGCCATCACGAGCCAGGATGCATCCCCGCATTCCTGAAAACCCTGGATCGGGTGATTTCCCTGAAGGATACCGATCAAGTCCAGCTCGGCGTGTTCCGGTCACACCTCGGCCACCAGCATATCGGAAACAATTCACAAAAGATTTGCCAGATCCAGCCTGCATGGCCAAGGTGCTGCTCGTAGTGCTGAAACGTCAACCCAGTCCGAAGGGATGCACCCTGTAGAATCCATGATCGCCTCAGAAAAAGGATCCTCTTCACGGCGTCTCTTCTGCGATCGATGGTCGCCGGATGCCCCCTTGTTTTCAGCATGGTGCATGGTGGCGGCATTCGGAGCTTACTTCTGTGTATATGGCATCAGGAAGCCTTTCACGGCAACCGCTTATGAGGGGCTCGAGGCCTTCGGCATGGACCTCAAGACCGTGCTGGTAACCGCCCAGGTCCTTGGCTACATGATCTCCAAGTTCATCGGCATCAAGGTGATTGCCGAAATGCACCCCTCCGGAAGAGTCCGCACCATCCTCATCCTTACCTCGATCGCTCTTTTTTCCCTGCTGGGCTTTGCCAGCACGCCCCTGCCCTTTTCGATCTCGTTTCTGTTCCTCAACGGATTGATGCTGGGCATGGTCTTCGGTCTGGTGCTGGGTTTCCTGGAAGGTCGCCGCCAGACGGAGTGGTTGGCAGCCGGTTTGTGCGCCAGTTTCATCCTTGCAGACGGATATACCAAGTCCGCGGGAGCCTGGTTGATGACAATGGGGGTGAAGGAAACCTGGATGCCCTTCGCTGCAGGCCTCATGTTCATGATTCCCCTGCTCCTTTTCCTGTGGATGCTCACCCAGATTCCACCCCCCTCTGCAAGCGACCAAAAGGAACGTCAAGCACGCATCCAGATGAATCACAAGGAACGTTACCGATACCTGCGCATGTATGCACCGGGGTTATCGGTCATCCTCATGGCCTACCTGCTGATCACGCTGGTACGCAGCCTGCGGGCGGACTTTGCACTTGAAATATGGAATGGTCTGGGTGTCACCACCACGCCAGGGACTTTCTCTCGTTCGGAGATGTGGATCGCACTGGGAATCATGATCGGCAGTGGTTGTTTCGCGCTCTACCGTGACAACCGAAAAGCGCTGCTGCACGCCTTTGGAGTCTGCGTCCTGGGACTGGGCCTCCTGCCCCTCTCCCTTGTGTTGATCCGTGCTCAGACCATCAGCCCCTTCACCTTCATGGTCCTGATAGGCTTGGGGCTCTACCTGCCCTACGTTCTTGTACACACCACACTCTTCGAACGCATCATGGCGGTGACCCCGGAGAAGGGCAACATCGGTTTCCTGATGTACATGGCAGACTCAACCGGCTACCTGGGTTATGCAGGCCTGATGATTTTCAGAAATCAGTTCCAGGTTCAGGGGGACGTCCTGACATTCTTTCAGTGGATATGCTGGATGGCAAGCCTCGCAGGCATGATCGCATTTTGCATTGGCCTGGGCTATTTTTGGGTTAAGTTCAAGACCATTCAAACAAAAGTCATTGCATGACATTGCCAACCTTCCAGGAAGGTCAGGTAGCCCTGTATGAGGGACCTGGACGCCCATTGAGACACATTCATACCAGCTGGGGTCCCCCAGAAAAGGGGGAGGTCCTGGTAAGGATCATGCAATGCGCCGTATGCCGCAGTGACGTTCACACCCTTGAAGGTCGGCGTCAGGTCGCAACTCCAACCGTCCTTGGACATGAAATCATTGGAAGGGTCGTTTCCATGCACCCGTCCATGCCAATCGAGGATCTCCAGGGGAATGCCATTCGTCCCGGTGACCGGGTAACCTGGGCCATTTACGCCCACTGTGGTCACTGCTTCTTTTGCGATCACGACCTGCCACAGAAATGCCTCCATCTATTCAAATATGGTCACCAGCCCGTTCATGCAGATGGCAGCGGTTCCAGCGGTGGCATGGCCGATTATATCACCCTCAAACCAGGGACCCCCATCCTGCGGCTACCCGCTTCCATCCCGGACAATGCTGCAACCCCTCTGAACTGTGCGATGTCCACGGCCGCCGCACTGCTGCGCGAAGCCGGCAAGCCATGGGTCAACCAGGCATCGATCATGGTCATTGGAGGCGGCTATGCCGGGCTCAGCGCCGTGGCACTGGCCCGGGACCAGGGTGCAAAAAATATCGTCGTGGTTGAAGCCAACCCTGCCTTCCATGAACGCTGCATCGCCTTCGGTGCGGACGCGGTCGTGGAGCGCCCCCAGGAGGCCATGGCCTGCATCGACTCCCAGACCAAGGAAAACAACAGGGGTTTTGATCTGGTGCTGGAACTTGCTGGCTCCAGCAGGGCAGCCTCGATGGCTCTGGAAAGCGTTCGGACAGGAGGTAAAATGATGCTTGCCGGGACGGTCTTCACCTCTCCCCCCATCGAGCTGGACCCTGAAGCCATGGTCAAGCGATGTCTCAGCATCCAGGGTGTGCACAATTATCACCCGGCAGACCTTGTCACCGCCACCCGTTTCATGGAGTCCTCCGGGTCGACTCTTCCGTGGGCATCCATGTTTGGGCACGTCGGGTCATTCAAGGACATCCAGAAGATCCTCGAGTGGGCCGCCCACAACCCGGGGCAACGGGCGTTTGCACGCATGGACAGCTAGGGTTGCAGATCCCAGACTTACCCATCATCTGCGGGACCTCAGCTCCCCCCGCCGCATTTTTTCAAGGTAAAAACTTGAACCTCCGTGGAAGGTTTCTTCGTTTAGTCTCCTTGGAAGCTCCCTCCGGCATCGTTCCGGGCGACGAGAGGTTCCGTTCAATCATATGAAAGCACTGAAAACATCGCAGAAATTGAAGGGATGGAGCCGCATGCCCATCATCGTAGGAATCTTGATGGTTCAATCCATCCAGTCGTACATCCATGCCCAGGATGAGCTGGGCAAACTCCGACAACCTTCTTCATGGGACGACTACGTCCAGATCGTGCAGGCCAGTTTCGGTGAATGGGAAGCCTCGGGTGTGACCAGTGATGTTTGGGACGGCATCCCGGCTGGCAAGGATTACACCATTTCTTCAAGCAACATGTTGAGTAAGGATGGGAAGAAACTGATCATGATGCACGAAATGAAGACGCGTGACGGACGCATCCTGAGTACGGGCTCCGGATTCATTACCTGGGATGACTCTCGGGGGCGCCTTTATTCCTCCATGTCCTGTTTTGATGATGGAAAATTAGACAGCGGCCCAAGAAAACTCATTGGAATGAATGAAAAAGGGACCGTGTGGGAATACGTAGAAACCATCAATGGAGCGACCTACAAGACCCGGGAGATCCGACAATTTGGTACTGGAAACACCTGGTCGAACACCAACCTCCGTGAAGTGGGTGGAAAAACAGTAAAAGTCACCGACGTGCTCAAACCAGCAACTCCTCCCATGCATCCCGGCCCCCTGATTCCTGCCCTGAGTGCCATGGAATGGCAACTGGGTACCTGGGAAACAGAGTTTCCGAACGGAAAATGGACGGTTGCATTCACTGCCCGCAACCATGGAAGCATGATCGAAATCAATGGCAAGAGTGCCGATGGCGAACGGGTAACGGGCATGCGTTTTTTTGATACGAAAAAAAACGCGATCAAGACGTTCTTTGTGAACAGTCGTGGTGAATCATGGGAAAACATGGGACACCTGAGCGAGGGCAAGACCGTGTTCCGGGGATCCGGTGTCAATGCCAAGGGGGAAGTGACCTCGAGTGTCGGGATCGATGTGAGAGTCGACGATGACACCTACCATTTTACCAACATTCGTATTGGAGCAGAGGGTCAGGCAAAGACAAATCCTGTAAGGGTACACAAGCGGATCAAGTGAACCGTTGAGATGGTATCCACCAGCACCCCGAACGGTGAGCTATGCCTTGAGGTGGGGATTCCTGCACTTGAACATGCTCCCTTCCATTCTAAATAGTGGAAGGGAGCATCCCTTGTGGTAAGGGATGAGCAGAGAAATCCAAGCGGGCCTTTCACCCATGAGCCCATCCCTGTTTCCCCTTCCGCGAGGTGGCCTGGCAAGAAGGGTTTTACCGACCGTGAAGGCCGCACTGAGCCACGTTTATTCCACATTGAAAACGGTCCAGTCAGTCACGGTTCTACCAGCCTTGTCCACGGTGGACGTGCGGAGACGATACGTACCGGGAACCTCAAGGGTAAAAGTCTCCTGCACATGCCAGGCCTCCTTGTCTCGATGAACATTGGGTTGCAGATGCTCAGGTCGCAGGTAGCGATAGTCCTCCTCCCGAGGTCCGTAAAGTTCCCAGAGCACCACGGCATTGTGGTAGATTCCTTCAACGTCTGCGCCCATGGTGTAATAAACGGGCGCTGACTGTTCCTCCACGATGGCTTTCACGGTAAATTTCGCGGGGATAGTCTGGGAGTTGTCGGGAGCCAGGGTAACCTTTAATTCCGGAGCTCGCCCCTCCGCCCTCAGCGGCATGCGAGGGCCATCGAGTAACTTTGCTGCCTGACCTGAGGGCCTCACCTCGATGCGGCCGTCTTCTCGCACAAGCACGACTTCACGATAGTCTTGAAGTTCGAGCTTACCTGTATTCCATAACAGGTCAAAGGCAACACCCTGTTTCAAATACCGTTCCACCTCAACCAGGAGGCCATGCATGATGGTGCGATAGGAAACTCCGTGGGAATTCCTGCGTTCAAGGTTTAATTCCCCCAGGCCCCAGAGATTCCCCTTGCCAAGGGCCACATGTCCCAGGTTATAGCCGGGTGGAAAAAGGATGGCGACCTCAGCCGCCTCACGTAACTTATCAAGGGATCGGTTCGGACGTTGATTCGCATGATTTCTCAGATTGCGGGCCAGGGTCAGCACCTCTGGAAATGGAACACAGGCCAACTGGTAGGTGTCCCAGAAGAAGAAGTGAGTGGCACCCAGGTCATAGGCATGGGTTTGGAACCAAAAGGCATCAGACCGGTCTACAGCTCCATAAATACTCATTCCCCAACGTTTGTCGGTCTGCCTGGCTGCGCCTCTGAGCATTCCATAGATCATGTCGCTCAAGGCCTTTGGATCGTCTGGGGGCAATTGACATTCGTAGGACATGTTGAGCTCAGGCAGGGTACGCAGGGTACCCACCCGACCGGGAGGCTCGAAGACAATAGCCGAGGGCACGCGGGGATCTGATGTTAACTGATAAGCACTCGAACTGACCATGGTTTCCCACGAGTAGATATTGGCCTGTAAGAAATCCATTTCACCCAGGTGCATGTCCTCGCGGGCACGCAGATCATTGATAAGACGGCGAGGGATCCCCCCCTTGAGCGTACGGTCGAAGTAGGAACGGAAAGCGTCAAAGGCACTGGCTGGAGTGATGTCTCGACGTGCCTTCGCATCCTCTTTCAGCATGGGTCGCAAGACGTGATCTCGGGTGTGGACGGCGGGCTCGTCAAGAAAGAGGACTGGACCCAGGTAGTTACTCCGGTAGAGACTTTCCGGGTAAGGCACTTCTGCTCCCCCCGGTCCCCAATAAAAAACCGGGGCGTGCTCAACCCATGGAATCTGCCCCGCATCAACCCGCAGACACGTCATGCCCGCATCCACCATTTGCCTGAAATCGGACCGATCCATCGGGACCAGTTCATAATCCGAAGTATCATAGCGACGGGTCGGATTCCTTTGTTTCGTGTTGTGCGGCACACCGATCAAAAGGTCGGGAAGAAGTTCAACCAGCCTGGAGGAAGGGACAGGGACGGGAGGATTTCCTCCCTGAACGGTCTGGAGTGTGTATGTATGGCCAAGCAAACTTGCATGGGCTGGGAATCGACCTTGATGGCTTACTTTAAATGCTGTCCCCTCCGCAGACCTGGGTAGCAACCATGGCCAGGCACCCGTGGAAGGCAACACCGGGCGCCCCGTGCGAAGATTGCGGTATTCCACGGCATCCTTCGAACCCTCACGGAGTATATAGCGAAGGATGGATTCCCGAGCCTGTGCAATTACATCCGAAGGGTAAGCATGACTCAGACAGCTGACGGTGTAAAACTCTCCGCTCACCTTGGTGGCGCGGACATGAACCCACATGACCGGCAGGTCATCTCCAGAACTCTCATGTGCCCCCAGGCTTATGGAGAACCGGAGCACGTTGGAAGGCCCCAGGTCCTCGGGGTGCGCATGCATGTATTCCAGGTGAAGTGTGTCTGGACTGCTGTGTTGGAAATCAACGCCAGCCCTTTCTGCAGCAAGCAGGAGGGCTTTAAAATCCGAAAAGACAAGCAGAAGCCCCATGGTCGAGAGGAATAGCCATCGGCTTGTCATGCCCAGGTAGTAAAGCATGGTATTATTTT